>CACVKW010000856.1 GCA_902749685.1 Olavius sp. associated proteobacterium Delta 1
ATTCTGGTTTCTGGATACTGGATGTCGTTGAAATTCACCGATAGTGTCCTGTTAGATATCCAGCATCGAGTATCAAGCATCCAGCATCAGCCCGGAAAATGCAACGATCTCAGGCATAACGGCCAGGCTAGATGACAAGAATTTATGCAATGTTAGGGTTTATATTAGGTCAAAAACATGTGCGAAGAAGTGCTGCCCAACCTGTTTCGGATAAAAATTCCGTTGCCGGAAAGTCCATTAAAATATTTAAATTCTTATGTGATCCGTGATCCTGCCAGGTGCTTGATCATCGATACCGGTCTGAATCGCAAGGAATGCCTGGAAGCCATGCTGGCCGGATTGCGCAAAGTCGATGTCGATCTTGCGAATTCGGATCTTTTTATTACCCATTTGCATGCGGATCATTTTGGTCTAGTCGCTAAACTAGCAACGAAATCCACTAACGTGTTTTTCAGTCGACCGGAAAAAGAGCTCATGGAGTCCTGGGAAGGCTTTGAGTCGATGATCGAGTATGCCGGTAGAAATGGTTTCCCGGAAAATGAGCTGCGTGCTGCACTTGACAAGCATCCCGGCGCCAAATACGGCACGGAGTGGATTCCGGAATTAAAGGTGCTTGAAGATGGCGATCAGATTCAGTTCGCAGACTATCGCTTCCAATGTGTCGCAACCCCCGGCCATACCATGGGACATACCTGTTTGTACGAACCCGACAAAAAGGTCCTGGTTGCAGGAGATCATATTTTAATTGACATCACACCCAACATTCAGTGCTGGTCGGATGAACAAAATCCATTAAAACACTACTTGTCAAGCCTGGATAAGGTAGCCGGGTTGCAGGTCGATCTGGTTTTACCCGGACACCGGCGTCTCATCACGGATCATCAGGCCAGAATCGAAGAGTTAGAAAGTCATCACGCCCAGCGGCTGGCGGAGGTACTCACGATACTTGGCGGGGGGTCCTTGACCGCTTTTGAGGTGGCATCCCGCATGACCTGGGATTTAAAATGTGATCACTGGAATGATTTCCCGGTCGCCCAAAGATGGTTTGCCACCGGCGAGGCGATTTCGCATTTAAGGCTGCTGGAAGAAGAAAGCAAGATACAGCGGAAGATTGAAGGGAAGTTATCTCTGTATTATCTGGCATCCTGATGTTTTCCATTCGTGCCCAGCCTGAGCTTAGCAAGTTTGTGTTGCGCATTCTAGTAATAACATCATGAAGCCTGCTCGAATATTGCAAAATACCTAATAAGGACGTAATGATTCAAAATATTGATCAAAGCTCTCTTTTCCCGATCATAAATCCTAAAAGCATTGCCTTTTTTGGTGCCTCCAATCGATTTACCTCCATGGGGACCAACCAGCTCAGCTCGCTCGAGGCTTTGGGATTTGAGGGCAATGTTTATCCGATTCATCCGAAAGAAAAGCGGGTATTAGGTCTTGAAGCCTATCAAAGCGTCCAGGATTTACCGGAAATACCCGATCTGGCAGTTATGGTGCTGCCCAGCGGGATTGTGCCGCCGGTCATGGAAGAATGCGGCCGCAAAGGAATTAAACACGCCATCGTGGTATCCGGGGGATTTAATGAGGTCGGTGGAGAAGGGGTGGAACTCGAGAAAAAGCTTATCGCAGTGGCCGAACAATACGGCATCTGTTTTCTGGGTCCCAACTGCCTGGGGGTTGTCAATCCCCATCATAAATTCAATATGACATTTTTACCCTTTGAAGGCCGAGCGGGATTCATCGGGCTGGCCTCCCAGAGCGGCAGTCTGATCACCCAGATGTTCGGATATTTAGACCGCTTCGGACTCGGGTTTTCCAGCGGGATCAGTGTCGGCAATGAAGCCAACGTCGATATTGTCGACTGCATGGAATATCTGGCGGTCTGTCCGCATACCAAAGTTATTGCGCTTTACATTGAATCCATCCGGCGGGGCCGGGCATTTATCGAACTTGCCCGTTCCATTGTCCCTTCGAAACCGATTGTGGCCTTTTACGCCGGCGGATCAGAAGCCGGCAAACAGGCCAGCTTTTCCCATACCGGCGCCATGGCCGGGCCGGATTCTCTTTATGACGGGGTATTTCGTCAATGCAGTATAATCCGGGCCGACTCCATTACCGAGCTTTTTGATTTTTGCTGGGTTCTGGGAAGCTGTATCCGACCGCAAGACAACCGGGTGATTGTCCAGACCCATTCGGGCGGGCCCGGAGCAGCAGCGGCCGATGCCTGCAGCCGCAACGGCTTGGAACTGCCCCAATTTTCAGAAAATACCCTCGAGAAACTCGCAACGCTGGTGCCCCATACCGGCAGTGTCAACAACCCCGTTGATCTGACCTTTTCCAAAAATCCAATGGATTATTTTGCAGATATCCCTGATGCGCTTCTGGAGGAAACTGCAGCGAACGGTCTGCTGATATATATTTTGACTCCCGGACAGATTATCCGGCGAACAATGGAAAGCATGGAAATCCCCCCGGATCAAATTCCAAAATTAACAGAAAAACTATTTAATGATCAGGCGGATTCTCTGGCGGCTCTGACCCAAAATCATCAGAAACCGATTATCGGTTTCACCTTCCAGAGTCACAAAAATATGTTCATTCAAAAACTTATCGAACATGGCCTGCCTGTTTTTCCATCTCCGGAGCGTGCTGCGCGTGCTATGTCCGCTCTGGTCATTTATAATCAGACCCTAAACGATCATTGACAAAATGGGATCGTTTTTTTACTGCACCTGAACTTTGCAGGCAAATGACCTTCACCAACCAGACAGCAGAAACTACCGCATTATTCCTGTTCTTGATTTTCCCATAGCCCATTCTTATGTTAATTGCGGTTTAAAAATTTATCAAATAAGGAGAATACCATGGGTATGCAGGTACAGGTACAAGTCAAACAAATCGGTCCTTCGGCCTCCGAAGGTAAAGCTCGCGAACACACGGCGATCATGGATCGACCGGAAGCAAAGGGCGGGGAGAACCGCGGGGCGATGGGAGGCGAACATCTGCTAATGGCCCTGGGCGGCTGTTTTATGAGTAACCTGCTGGCTGCGATCCAGAGCCGGGAAGCGGCGGTCTCCGATGTGAAATTGACCATCGGCGGCACGCTCGAAAGTGCGCCGCCGCATTTTTCAGCAATTGACATGAATGTCAGTGCCGCTCACAATGACCAGGCATTGATGGAAAAGCTGGTGACCATCGCGGAAAAGGGCTGCATTGTCGCCAACACCCTTAAAAAATCAGTGGCGTTATCCATCACGTTGGCCTGATCAAAAGCCGCTGAGACAGGGTGCCGCCAAATTAACAAGCAATTTATTCATAACCAGTCGGTGATGCAAATCCGCCCGCAATATCTTCAATCAACCCGGCAAAATGGATGGAAGTACGGTCTTCAAGATAGGGCGCTACGATCTGTATGCCCACGGGCAGACCATTTTTGGCCAATCCAACTGGTGCTATGGTAGACGGCAGATATGCCATGCCGGTCAGTCCGGCCCATGCAACGGTCGTATCAAAATATGACCGGACTTCTCCGTTTACCTCAAGCTTTCGTTCGAAAAAATCCTCAGTGTGATCGTGGGGGAAAGCCGTGATCGATACCGTTGGGCATAGCAGGATGTCGTATTCCTTGAAAAAGTTAGCCCAGGTTTCCCGCATCATGGTACGCACATAATCCAATACTATCCAATCCCGATGCAACATGGTCATGCCCTTTATACTGAGAGCCAGATCCCCACGGTCCTCGTCGGAAAGGTTTTTGGCCTTACCCAACATCCCGTCGAAAATCTCCTGCGGCAGGGCAGCGCTGGTTGCAGCATTGAGCAGTTGTGTGTACATTGCATGGCTCTGGGCAAAATCAATGTCCGGCCTTCTTTCCTCTATCCGGGCACCTGCTTTTGTCAAGGCATCGACCGTATTCTGCAGGCAATCCAGGACATTGATATCGGTCGGAAATGATTTATCATCCAGCCACAAACCAATTTTAAATTCTTCGAGTTTTTTTTCCCGGGTGGGCGACAGTCTGATATTCCAGGCAGTGTTTTGCGGGCACTTGGGTGCGGCTATCAAATTCATAACCAGATCGAGATCTTTTGCGCTGCGAGCCATGGGACCGGCAACGGCGATGTCGGTGTCGGTTGTGTATTCCCCAGGGTAGGTCCCGGGTGGGGGCGGGATGTGCCCGATAAGTGGAACGATACCGAAAGTTGGCTTGTGGCCGAAAACACCGCAGAAATGAGCTGGATTACGGATAGAGCCCCCGATGTCGCTGCCCATCTCTAAGCCGGTGAGTCCTGCAGCAAGGGCGGCTGCCGCACCGCCGGACGAACCGCCGGGTACCATTTCATGGTCCCAGGGATTGTTGGTTTGCCCGTAGACTTCATTGTAGCTCTGTAAATCCATGGCAAAAAGAGGTAAATTGGTCTTTCCAAAAATAACCGCACCTTCATCCAGCAGCTTCTGAACTACAAACGCATTTTTAGTCGGTTGGTAATCCTTCAGATCTGGTGAACCAGATGTACAGGGCATGCCCACGACTTCAAATGAATCCTTTATCGTCATGGGTAGACCGTGTAAAACACCCCAATTCTCCCCTTTATCAAGGGCCTTGTCAGCTGCAAGGGAACGCTTTCGCGCATTATCGAGGTCGGTTGCGACAATCGCGTTGATTTTCGGGTTGTAGCGCTGAACTCGATCGATATAATGTTCAAGGAGTTCTATAGATTGGACTTTACGGCTCTTAATGGCATTTGCCAGATCGGTTGTGGATTGGAAGGCCAGGTCGGTCATATCGAGTACCCCCTTTTTCTGCATCGCTTTATATTTAATCCGGATTGATATCGAAACATCTACCAATAACCTGTGAACTTGGATGGAAGGCTTTTTTTATTTTTCCCACATCAGAATGATAGAGACCATCAAAACAGAATTGATTCGTTTGTTGAATCAGTTCCATGTCGTTTGCTGTTGTGTTCATAGGTTTCTCCTTTCTCTCCCACATATATGGTTTAAAGAGAAACACCGAAAAGCGTAACAGGGTTGGCATGCCAATGTTGAGATCAAATGAGATTTGAACGCGGTATAAGAAACATATATGAATTGGCAAGGAGGGTCAAGGAAGATCATTATAAGGTTTGAAACAGATGAATTCAGTGAAGAGAATATTGGAATGAACTCAAAAATCAGATTGGGAACCGGAATCGACTCTGGAAATGGAGGACCGCTTCAGGTCAGCTGGAATAGGAAAACCAGAAATTGTTTAAATGCATTTATGACTCTTGATTTGAGCATTTAAACGAGTGGATCACGCTCCTAACAGAACAAAACAAAGTTCTCTTAGGAGCAAGGCTGGCATAATTTGAGTGGTTTCTCCATCGCAATTTCAGCTGTATTGGTTGGTGTCATTCCGGCTTTCCGGGCCCAGATAAATGTTGAGATTCCCACCTTTGACATCTCACCGGTATGCAGGTTAACTAACTCTAACGGAATTTTTATTGATTTAACAAGCTCAGAATAACCAAGCCTGTTGAAGACGATTTGCTGTATGAAAGTTTTTGCAATTTAAGTTGACAATTTATTTAACCGTTCTTATCTCAATGTTTATAATCTCCAGTAACTTCAGGATGTCTATGATTCCTCATGCATTGACACTGCTGCTCTCGGCTTACTGGTTTAAAAGCCCGAACACTTCCAAAATCATTGCCTTTTTACACGTTCTTTTTAATTGATTACCTAAATTTGGTGAGTATCAATGCCAGATATATACTTTAACGGAGGAATGTCCATAGCGCCTATTTTGTCTGGAATGGAGCGGATGGCAAGAATTTAGAGCGACCGAATATGCAAAGCGACCCTTGACTCATTTTCCCCGTCAGCCTTCGTTTGCGGCTAATATCCCTGTTGCCCCGTCGTATCTGAAGCACTCTGCTATATAAGTCATTTTTTGGTGCCGGTTTGGCTTTCGATCCTAATTCTATTGCTTATGCTGATTCGGTTAATTCAGCGGTGTTTCGTCCGCCTGGACATCGAAATCAGATATGCTGCCCGTAGAAGTATAATATATGGATGAAGATGAGCCGAATGCTTAGCGAGGGGATATGTTTGATACATCGAGAAGCGAATCTACTCACCCTGAATCCGGTACAGCGCTAGACGGCCGCACGGCCGCGCCGGCGATATCATTGCCCAAGGGCGGGGGCGCCATACGGGGAATGGGTGAAAAGTTCGCCGCCAACCCGGTGACCGGAGCGGGGTCGCTGAGCATCCCGCTGGCCACCAGCCCGGGCCGCGCCGGTTTTGGACCCCGGCTGTCGCTGTCCTACGACTCGGGCGCCGGTGCCGGGCCGTTCGGCCTGGGCTGGCGTCTTGCGCTGCCGTCCATCAGCCGCAAAACGGATAAAGGAATACCGCGCTACAACGACGCCCAAGCCTCGGATGAATTCATCTTATCGGGCGCTGAGGACCTGGTGCCGGTTCTAGTTGAAGACGGTCAGGGAAACTGGGGGCGCGAGATCGTCGAAGCGCGCAAGGTCGACGGCAAGGCCTATGAGATCAAGCGATATCGCCCGCGCATCGAGGGCCTGTTTGCCCGCATCGAACTGTGGCGCAATCGAGCCGATGCCGCGGACACCTTCTGGCGCTCGATATCCAAAGACAACATCACCACCTGGTACGGCAGAACCGATGCCAGCCGCATCTTCGATCCGGCCGATGCCGGCCGTATTTTCACGTGGCTGATCAGCGAAAGCCATGACGACAAGGGCAACGACATCGTCTACGGCTACTGCAGCGAAGACTCAGCGGGCGTTGATCCCGCCAAAGCCCACGAAAAAAATCGCACGGACCAAAGCCGATCCGCCAACCGCTATTTAAAGCGCATCCGCTACGGCAACCACCGGCCGTATTATCTGAAGCTCGTGGAGACCGAAGCCTGGCCGACGCCCCCGGACGCGGCGGCAGACGACGGCAGCAACCAGTGGTTTTTCGAAGTCGTTTTCGACTTCGGGGAACACGATCTGAAGGACCCCAAGCCAACGGACGCGGACCAGTGGCCTTGCCGCCCGGATCCTTTCTCAACCTACCGTGCCGGCTTTGAAATACGCACCTATCGGCTGTGCCGGCGCGTGCTGATGTTTCATCACTTCGCAAACGAAGCCGACGTCGGCACCAACTGCCTGGTGCGGTCCACGGACTTTAGCTATGGCCACGAGCAGCAGCCAAACGACCCGCGCAGTCCCATCCACTCGTTGCTCCAGGCGGTCACCCAGCGCGGTTATAAGCGCCGTGAGGGTCAAACCTACATGTCCCGGTCGCTGCCGCCCCTGGAATTCGAATACAGCCGGGCGGAGATCCAGCAAAGGGTTGAAGCGGTAGAGGCGCAAAGCCTGGAAAACCTGCCGCGGGGGCTGGACAACGGGCGCTATCAATGGGTGGATCTGGACGGTGAAGGCATATCCGGCATACTTACCGAGCAGGGTGAAGGCTGGTTTTACAAACGCAACCTCAGCCCGATCAACCGGTATGTCATAGACGACCACGTGGTGACACGGGCCCGGTTCGGCGCCCTTGAAACCGTGGCCCCCATCCCGTCGCCGGCCGATCTGACAGACCCGGGCCAGCAGCTGCTGGACCTGGCCGGCGACGGCCAACTCGATCTGGTCGAGCTGGAAAGACCGGCGCCGGGCTTTTACGAACGCAGCCGGGATGAAGGCTGGGAGCCGTTTAAAGCCTTTCGATCGCGCCCCAATCTTAACTGGCAAAATCCGAACCTGAAGTTCGTGGATCTCAACGGCGACGGCCACGCCGATATCCTGATCAGCGAGGAGCGTGTATTCAGCTGGCATCCGTCTCTGGCAGAAGCGGGCTTCGGTCCTGCTGAAAGAATCGCCCAGGCGGCCGATGAAGAGCAGGGCCCCCGGCTGGTGTTTGCCGACGGCACCCAGTCGATCTATCTGGCGGACCTTTCCGGGGACGGGCTCAGCGACATCGCCCGCATTCGCAACGGCGAGGTTTGCTATTGGCCGAACCTGGGCTACGGCCACTTCGGCGCCAAGGTCACCATGGACGATGCACCCTGGTTCGATGTGCCGGATCTGTTCAATCAACAGCGCATCCGGCTGGCGGATATCGACGGATCCGGCACCACGGACATCCTCTATCTGACGGGCGGCGGGCTGCATATCTACTTCAACCATTCGGGCAACGGCTGGAGCCAAAGACATCGGGTGCACGGCCTGGGGCCGATCCACAATCTGGCGTCGGTTACGGTGACCGATCTGTTGGGCAACGGTACCGCCTGTCTGGTCTGGTCGTCGCCGCTGCCCGGCAGGCAGCGCCGTTGCATGCGCTACATCGATCTTATGGGGGGCAGCAAACCGCACCTGCTGGTCAAGTCCGTCAACAATCTGGGGGCCGAGACCCGTGTCCACTATGCGCCCTCCACGCGGTTTTACCTGGCAGACCAGGCGGCCGGCAGGCCCTGGATCAGCAAAATTCCCTTTCCGGTCCTCGTGGTCGAGCGGGTGGAAACCTGCGACCGCATCAGCCGCAACCGTTTTGTGACTCGCTACAGCTACCACCACGGGTGTTTCGACGGTATCGAGCGCGAGTTTCGCGGGTTCGGCCGGGTGGACCAATGGGACACGGAGGAGATCGCCTCATTGACCGGCCCGAGTACCTTTCCGACCGCCAACAATATGGACCCGGCTTCGCAGGTGCCGCCTGTGCTCACCAAAACCTGGTTTCACACCGGCGTCTATCTCGATCGAGACCACATCTCGCGCCAGTTTGAAAAAGAATATTACCGCGAACCCGGTCTCAGCGAATCGGAGTTCCAAAAACTGCTGCTGCCCGATACGATCCTGCCCAGCGGCTTGGATCCGGCCGAGGAGCAGGAGGCGTGCCGGGCCCTCAAAGGAACGATGCTGCGCCAGGAAATCTACGCCCTGGACGGCACGGAACAATCCCAAGTTCCCTACACGGTTGTCGAACAGAACTTCGGAGTCCGCCCATTGCAGCCCGGAGAAGACAACCGCCATGCCGTCTTCCTGACGCATCCCCATGAGGTCGTCACCTATCACTATGAACGCAATCCCGTCGATCCCCGAATTCAACACGCGCTGACGCTGGAAGTCGACGACTTCGGAAATGCGCTCAAAGAAGCCGCCATCGGTTATGGCCGTCGCCGGCCGGATGCTGGTTTGCCACGGCAGGTAGATCGCGACAAGCAGGCCCGCACGCTCATCACCTATACCGAAAACCGATTCACCAATCCAATCGACCATTCCGCCGTATACCCGGACGACCACCGTTCGCCCCTGCTTTGCGAAACCCGGACCTATGAACTGACCGGTCTTCAACCAGAGAACCATGCCGACCGCTTCATCTTCCAAGAATGGACCCGTAGCAATTTTGCTTTAGCGGGAAGCGCCTCAGATATTTCCTACGAACAAACGGCCGGCCACACCACGCCGCAGAAGCGACTGATCGAACACGTCCGCACGGTTTACCGCAAAGAGGACTTCACCGCGTTGTTTCCACTCGGCGAAGTCGGACCGCTGGCCGTGGTCGGTGAAAGTTACAAGCTGGCCTTCGACGCCGGCCTATTGACGCAGGGCTTCCAGCGCGATGGCCAGTCCTTGCTGCCGAATCCCGCGGCCATATTGGACGGTACGGGTATGGACCAGGGCGGCTACCAGGTGAGTCAGGACTTGAAGGCTGCCGGCGTTTTCCCGAGCACAGATCCCGCTGACCAATGGTGGATTCCCTCCGGCCGTGTCTTTTTCTCACCTGAAAAAAACACCGCTCCCGCCCAGGAAAGGTTCCACGCCGAGAGCCACTTCTTCCTGGCATACCGCACCCGCGATCCATTCCTGGCTGAAAGTGTCATCATCTACGACACTTACAATTTGCTCATGCTGGACAGCGAAGACGCCCTGGGCAATCGCGTGACAGTGGGCGAACGTCTGCCAAACGGCGAGTTGGATCCCGCCAAGCCCGGCAATGATTACCGGGTGCTCCAGCCCTGGCGGGTGATGGACCCGAACCGCAACCGCTCCCAGGTCGCCTTCGATACCCTGGGTATGGTGGTCGGAACCGCCGTCATGGGCAAACCCGAGGAGAGCCAGGGCGACTCGCTCGACAACTTCACCGCCGACTGGAACGAGGCCGAAGTCCTCAACCACCTCGCCAACCCATTGTCGGATCCCCATGCCATCCTGGGTCGCGCTTCTACGCGGCTGATCTACGACCTGTTTGCCTTCCAGCGCAGCAAAGACCAGTCCGATCCGCAACCTGCGGCCGTCCATACCCTCGTGCGGGAAACCCATGATGCTCACCTGAATCCCGGCGAGCAGTCGAAGATTCAGCACCGCTTTTCATATTCCGACGGCTTCGGACGTGAGATCCAGCAAAAGATCCAGGCCGAGCCCCAAGAGATCGACCGTGTTCCGGGGCCGCCCCGTTGGGTCGGCAGCGGCTGGACTGTCTTTAACAACAAAGGTAATCCGGTCCGCCAATACGAGCCGTTTTTCAGCGCCACCCACCGCTTCGAGTTCGGGATACAAGTCGGGGTCAGTCCCGTTCTGTTCTACGATCCGATCGGACGCCTCATCGCTACCTTGAGTCCGAACGATACCTATGCCAAGGCCGTATTCGGTCCATGGCAGCAAAGGACCTGGGACCCAAACGACACCGTGCTGAACGATCCGCGCACGGACCCTGATATCGCAGGATATGTGCAGGCTTATTTCAAGGCCCAGCCGTCGACCTGGAAATCCTGGTACGAACAGCGTCACCACGGCGCGTTGGGCGCGTCGGAACAGGCAGCGGCTGAAAAAGCGGCCATCCACGCCGACACGCCCATCACCGCCCATTTCGATACCCTTGGCCGGCATATTCTCACGGTTGCGCATAACAAATTCAAAACCGGCAACACGGCGCCAAACGATCCACCGACCGAAGAATTCTATCATGCACGGGTTAACCTGGATATCGAGGGCAACCAGCGCGAGATCATCGATGCCGGGGACCGCATCACCATGCGCTACGACTACGATATGCTCGGCAACCGAATTGTTCAGTACAGCATGGAGACCGGCACGCGTTGGATGTTGAATTCCGCAACCGGAAGCCCTATCCGTTCCTGGAATAGCCGCGGCCACACCTTCCGCACCGAATACGATCCCTTGCGACGTCCCTTACGGATCTTGGTTAGCGGCGCCGACCCGAACCATCCAAACCAGGAACTGCTGACCGAACGCTTCGTCTACGGCGAACAGCATCCCGAGGACGAGCAGCGCAACCTGCGCGGCGCGCTCTGTCTGCGATTCGACCAGTCGGGCTTGGCCACCACCGATGCCAACGATTTCAAGGGCAATGCGCTGCAAGCCTCACGCCGCCTAGCCGTCGATTACCGGCACAGCCTGGACTGGAAGGCTCTCGAGACCGCCCTGCCGCCCACGGCGACCGCCAAATTGGATCCGGCAGCGTTCGAAGCAGCCCTGGTCCCGCTGCTGGAGGCCGAGACCTACGTCAGCAAGACCGCCTACGACGCGCTTAACCGTCCCGTCACCCAGACCACGCCCCATACCGCGACCATGCCGCCCAGCGTCCTGCAACCGGTTTACAACGAAGCCAACCTGCTGCAGCGCGTCGATGTCAACTTGCGCGGCGCTCAGGACAACGGCCAGCCGGTCTGGACGCCCTTTGTCACCAACATCGACTACGATGCCAAAGGCCAGCGTCAGCGCATCGACTACGGCAATGGCGTCAGCACCGTCTACCAGTATGATCCGCAAACATTTCGCCTGGCACGTTTGCTCACCCGGCGCCGGGCCGCCGTCTTCCCGCAAGACTGCCCTCAGCCGCCGCCCATGGATTGGCCCGGCTGTGAGGTACAGAACCTGCACTACCACTACGATCCGGTGGGCAACATCAGCCGCATCCGCGACGAGGCCCAGCAGACCGTATTCTTTCTCAACCGGCGGGTTGAGCCGAGCGCCGACTATACCCACGATGCGACCTATCGCCTGATCGAAGCCACCGGCCGCGAGCACCTGGGGCAGATCCAGGGTGCCCCCATCCCGCACTCCCATGACGACAGGTCTCGAATGGGCTTGTATCACCCGAGCGACGGCAATGCCATGGGCACCTACACCGAACGATACGGGTATGATGCCGCAGGCAACCTTGTCCGGATGCTGCATAGCGGCAGCAGCCCAAACCACCTCGGCTGGACGCGGAACTACGACTACCATGAACCCAGCTTGATTGAACCGCAAAAGGTGAACAACCGGCTGAGCGTCACCACCGTGGGCACCAACAACCCGATCACGGAGCGCTGGGTGCACGACCTGCACGGCAGCATGATCCGTATGCCGCACCTGGGCGGCACCCATCCCGCACCCAACCTGCACTGGGATCATCGCGACCAGCTGCGCCGGGCCGACCTGGGCGGCGGCGGCACTGTCGATTATACCTACGACATCACCGGGCAGCGCGTGCGCAAGGTGTGGCAAAAATCGTCCAATCTGATCGAAGAACGCATCTATTTCAGCGGATTCGAGATCTATCGTCGGCGACAGGGCGCAGAACTCCTGGAGCGCGAAACCCTGCACATCCACGATGACCAGCAGCGCATCGCCCTGGTTGAAACACGCACCGTTGATACGGCCGGTACTGATTCGGCACCGCCCCAGCTTATCCGCTACCAATTCGGCAACCATTTAGGATCAGCCAGCCTTGAATTGGACGATCAGGCCCAGCTGATTTCCTATGAGGAGTACACACCCTACGGCAGCACCTCGTATCAGGCGGTGCGCAGCCAGACCGAGACGCCCAAGCGCTATCGCTTCACCGGCAAAGAACGGGATGAGGAGACCGGACTATTTTACCACGGGGCGCGCTATTATGCGCCTTGGCTGGGGAGATGGACGGCAGCCGATCCAATGGGACTGTCGGATGGAAACAACGTTTTTGCATACGTGCGGAATCGGCCGATTAACCTCACGGATCCCACCGGCACCGACGGCGAGGCTGTCTCTACCCGGGAGAGTCCGATGAGTTTTAACAATTGGGAGTACTTTGCGGAAGCCAATGCCCATCGATTTCAATCCTATGAACATGCCCGGGTGGCTTGGTATCAAGCACGTGGTCTAGATCCGTATAAAAGCGCCTGCATGCCGCCCGATCCTGAGCCACCGCCACCGCCGCCACCGCCGCCACAGGCTGCACATCCGTCCCCGGCACCGAAACAAAAACAAATCGGACTACCCTTCCAGCATGTCAGAAATGAAGTGTTGATACCCGTGGAAAGCTTTCCCGATACCGGGAACTGGGCCGGAAACACTTTCCACTGGACCATGGGATATACCTACAACAGCATGGCATTTCTGGTAAATTCAGGTTTGGCCACACTGGATCAGGCCGATAAAATAAAGCGTTCCATGCTTAAATCTATCGGTTTCAGCTCGTATGATATTCAGGCCATGGATGACACCCTGCTGGTGACCTCCATGACCTCGCGCGGTCCGCTGGTCATCCGGAATGGGGTGGCGGGCGGCATAATCTTTCTGCAAGCCCAGGCGGCCCAGTCAAAACGAGAAGCTCAAGCAGCCCGAAGGGTAATCAGTTTTCTTGGAAGTTACGGCATGGCCGGGATGCCGATCGTATCCCCCGGCAAAGTATCTGCCGACAAATTTGCACGGCGCGCCCAAGGCCTGGACGATGCGGCGACGATGAAAGTGGGCCTGAATAAAGGCGCCAAGGAAGCCGACAAGGTTAAGGTCGTCGCCAAAGTTGAAATCGAGGGGCAGGAATTTTATGGGTCCAACGCATTTTCTTCGAATCAAAACAATCCGTTTATGGACCTCAATGCCCGACCCGGGCACGCGGAAATCGATGCACTGGGTCAGGCTGCCGGTAGTGTGAATACCACTGGGCGGAGTGCCGAAATGTGGGTGACGGAAAGCTTGTGCTCCGGTGCCTGCCTCGGTTCGAAATTTGGCGGCAACGTTCCCAAGGCGATGCAGCAAATGGGACTAGAAAAGCTTACCATTCACACGCCGACTGAAAGTTTTGTATTAACCCCACAGGGCGTTATTTTTCATCGCGTATATTGAGCCTCACGGGCAATGGACGCACGGCACCTTTAACACGACCTGCCGGTTGAGCAGGCCTGATGCTTGCCATACAAACCGGGTTCTCCGCACCCGGTTGCAAGTTCAACATGTGAAGCACCGCGTGCTTTTGCCTTTGTCCGACGTCGGACAAATTCAAGCCACCCGCTAGGCGGGTGGTAGTTGTCTCGACTGCAGAGGCCGGACGTGAGCGCATTGAATGCGGCAACCTCATTTGACCCAAGAGAGATTATTCAACCCTAAACCACAGGCAAAATCATGAGAAAAATCACCGCTCCCATTCCATTCGACGACCGAGGCGAAGAGACCGCAAACCTCCAACAGGCGCTGGAAGCCTTAGGCTTTCCCATTGCGAGCACTCGGGAAAAACACGATAGACACTACGGAAGCAGCACTGCCAGGGTGGTTGCAGATTTCAAATCCCGCTACGAACTGCCGGATTCGGAGCCCGATCGCGTGGACCGGCCAACCGCGGACAAGATCAACGAAATGCTCGCCGCGCGGGGCTTATTGGACGATGAAGATCGATTTTCCGTGCGCGGTCAGGTCGCCGAGCCCAATGGCGCCGGGATCGGCGATCGGATCGTACGCATTTATGATAAATGCCTGGGCAAGGAAAATCCATTGGGCCGGGGCAGAACCGATGCCAATGGAAACTATCTGATCAAATACCAGGCGGAGCACCTGAGCCACCCGCCCAGAGAGCAAGCCGACCTCCTGGTTCGGATCTTTTCCCGTTCCGGCGAACAGCAAGCCGCCTCACCGCTTATCATCAACGCCCTGTCCCATGAGATTGTCAACCTGGTAATCGGCGAAGAACCATACCGCGGACGCGATCTCTACAGCCGGCTCCATCATCGTCTGGCCGAATACCTGGAAGGGGTGGCCTTGGATGAGATCGAAACGCGCGACCTCTACTGTCTGGCCGTCAAGATCGAGATTAACATCGAGCAGCTGTACCACTACGTGCGTGCCCGACAATGGGAGGCGCAGTGGGAAAAGCTTCCGGCCGAGGTCTTCTTTGCCTGGTTCCAGCGGGGGATGCCGCCCACCTGGACCAGCCTGCTGGGCCGCAGCCTTGACGAGCTGAAGGCCGCCATCGAACAGGCGGTCGAAGAGAACCTGATACCCCGGACGGCCATGGCCTATCAGGATAAATTGGAACCCATCCTCATCGAGTGGCGCAGCGACAATTTGGTCACTGCCGGTGATCGCCCGATGAGCCGGGCGTCTTTGGGACAATTGCTGGAAGCCTCCAGGTTAACCCAAGACCAGCGTCGCAAAATGCTGCTGCAGTGGCAGACCTATGAAGGGGAAGCCGCTGAATTCTGGGAGGCCCAGCAGGAGCAGCTGGGTGAAGACGTCAGCCGGGATTTTGACCTGACCCTGCAGCTGGGCGCGCTCACCCGCAACCACCTGCCGCTGATTCGATTGTTGAAAGAGCAGAACAATGTCCGGCAATTTTCAGACGTTGCCCGTATCCGGCAGGCGGATTGGCTCCGGCTGCTGGAGGAATCCGATCTGGAGATTCCCGCCGATATCCAGGGCGACGATGCGGCCAGCCAGCGACAATCCTATGCCGAGGCTTTGAACGGTTTTACCGAACGGCTGCTGCCGACCCGTGTGCTGGCGGAAGCGTTTACGCGGGATGCGGAAATCGACAGTCAGCAAATGGATCTGTTTTTCAGGAAGAATCCGGATTTCGAGTTTCAAAAACAGTCCATCCGGAGTTACTTGAAAGAAAAGCCCGATGCGCTGGCCGACACGGCCGATCCGAAGGCAGCCCAACTGGAGTTGGAGGCCCTGCAGCGGGTGTTTCACCTGAGTCCGGCCAGGGACCGCTGGGCGGCGGCCAAAATTTTATGGCAAAACCAATTGCACTCGGCCTGGGCCGTCACCATGCGGGGGGAGCAGGAGCTGACGGAACTCTTCGGCGGCGAGCAGACCATGGCCAAACTCATCATGAAGCAGGCCGAGTCGGCGCAGCAGGTCAGCCAGGCCGCTTTGCTGCAGTACCTGGACCACAAGTATTCGTTCGGCTATGTGATGCCGCAGCGCAAGGCTGATATTGAGGGTATTCCCGACTTTGAGAGTCTTTTCGGCGGACAAGGCTACTGCGAGTGCCAACATTGCCGCTCATGCTTCAGTCCGTCGGCCTACCTGGTCGATTTGTTCCTCTATCTGAAGAAGGCCAAGCTGAAACCCGCCGCGGCAAGCCCCCCGGTCGATACCGTTCTGGAGAAATTATTCGAACGGCGTCCCGACCTGGCCAACCTCGAGCTGGACTGTGAGAATTCCCATACGGTGCTTCCCTACATCGACCTGGTCCATGAGATTCTGGAAAACGCTGTCAGTGCCCGCAGTTATGACCAGAAGAATCTTTTTATCCTCGGTAAACAGTTCACGCTGCCGGTTGCCAAAACTTCGCAACCGGTTCCCCAAACCGAAGCGGATCCCGACACCCTCAAAGCATTTCCCCAACACCTGAATCCAGCCGCCTATGAAATCCTGCGGACCGGCGACCAGGCCCAGGGCGTTTTCTATCCCTGGAGCCTGCCGTTCAACCTCTGGGCGGTCGAGGTACGCACCTATTTGGAGCACCTGGAGGTGCCCCGTTGGCAGCTGATGGAATCCATCCTGGGGCCGCAAGCCAATGCACTGGCGATCGCCGCCGACTATTTGGGTCTGATTCCGGAAGAAAAAGAAATTCTCGTAGATGACGATCCCAGCGATGGAAGGCTGAAGCAGTACTGGGGAATTTCCGGTGCGCTGACCCACCTGGGCGAGGAGGTTGAGGCCTTCTTGAAACAATCCGGCTTCAGCTATGCCGAACTGCAACAACTATTGGCGCTGCGTTACGTTCAGGAAGCCGATCCGAATCAAGACCTCAGGATCCAATATGAGGATCCGTCCTCCTGCCAGGTGGCCGACGCCCGCCTGGAAAACCTGACGAACAATGCTCTGAATCGAATCCATCGTCTGGGTCGCCTGCAGGGCAAGCTGGATGAAAACTATATCCCGCTGGATCAAACCATCATGGGATTGGGGGGAGAAATCAACGATGAATTCATCCAGGACCTAGCCGACTTGCTGCGCATCGAGCAGGCCCTGCCGCGCAAGGTGCGTCGTACGGAACTCTTATGCTGGTGGAGTCTTTTGGATACCCACGACTATCCCCACCAAGATTCGCTCTACCGATCCCTTTTCCTCAATCCCGGCATCAGCCAGCCCGTGGAGGCCGAATTTATGCTCAACGACTCGGCAACCGAGCTTAAAAAGGTCAGTGAAAATCAAGCAACGGCCTTGGATTTGGCTGCGCCGGGCCTAAATCCGGACCTGCAGGCCCAGATCCTGGGTGCTCTCAGGTGGCGGCTGCCCGAGCTCAAAGCAGCGGTCGCGGATGCCTGGGGCGGCTCTTCCTTCACCTTGAATCTTGCCAATCTATCGTATTTGTACCGTGTAGCCGGTTTGTGCCGGGTGCTGCGCATCGGAGTCCAAGAATACGTCGCCGCCAAAGCCGTACTCGGCATGGCATCCCTGCCTGGGCCCGATGAGATCGGCACCGTTCGGCCTCAGGATACCTGTCGATTCATCCGCCACCTGCAGCTCATCCGCGATGTGGATCTGGATCCGGAAACACTGGATTACCTCCTGCGCCATCAGTTCCGCCTGGATGCGCCTTTTGTATTGGGCGAAAATGACCTCGGCCGGATTCTGTTCGAACTTCAGACCCAGCTCAACAAGCTTCTCCAGGAAGCCGTTCCGGAGGGAATTTCCCTCCGGGACAAACTTCAGATCAAACTGGCGCGGATTCTGCCGCCCGAGGATGTCACGACGACCCTGCAAATCCTGGAGGAAGACCCGGCTTTGACGTTAAGCGGGCCGGAGAAAAAATACTTCTTGGATCAAAAGCTGGCCTTCTTTCCCGAGCCCGCCGCTGCCAAGGCCAAGCTGGTCGACGGCGGATTAAGCGATCCCGCTGATCGGTATGATTACATGTTGGCGGCGCTGGGCCCATATCTGGTGGAAAACCTGGTGGTGCAATTGTTGGCGGACTCTGTGCGCATCGCCACCGAACTAGCGGATGCGCTGTTAAGAGCGTATCTGCCCCATCCCTCGAACCCCAACCTGCCGGCCATACACGCTTTCTTCGCGCCGGATTTTCTTGAAGCCCCAATCGAAAGCGGCTGGAGCGGGGCCGCTTTCCCCGACCAGGCCAACGTCATCGCCCGCATGCAAAAAATCGGGCTGCTGATCGAGCGCCTGGAAGTGGATACGGTTGCCGTGAAATTCATCATGCAGCAGGGCAGCGGGGTTGGCTTGCCGGATCTGGCTCAAATCCCCCTGGCGCCGGTTTCAAGCGACCTGCCCGCCGGCGCCTTTGATTCCTGGAATCTGCTGCTGAAGTTGGTTCGAATCGATCGGCGTCAGTTCAAGGGCAATACCTCGGTCTTTGATGTCCTAAGCCACGCTCACGATCCGAACCGCACCCGTGCCGACCTGCTTGAAGGGCTGGGTCAAGGCGCCGGCTGGGATTTGAATGATTTGGATTACCTGACCGGTCCTTCCGGTTTGAACCTGGCCTATCCTGCTGACTACCGCGATGCCGCCTGGCTGGTGCCGCTGGCGGCAATCTTGCCCATGGTGGTCCGGGCCGGGGTTTCGGCTCCGCAGATGGCCCAATGGACGGGACTGGAGGTGAATCAGGCCCAGGCCAATTCGGTGCGCCATGCGGTCAAGGCCAAGTACGGCAACAAAAGATGGTTGGACAGGACCACGTCATTGCGCGAGCGGATCCGCGAGCAGCAGCGGGATGCCCTGCTTGGCTTTGCCCTGCACCACCGTCAAAAGCACGATCAAACCCCATTTGAGGATGTCGATGATCTTTACGCCTATTATCTCACCGATCCGCAAATGAACGCCTGTGCCATGACGTCCCGCACGGTGCTGGCCACTTCCTCCGTGCAGCTTTTCGTCCAGCGCATTTTGATGAATTTAGAGACCGGCATGACCTTCTCGCGCCAACACGCCCGCGAGTGGCAATGGCGCAAGCAGTATCGTGTGTGGGAGGCCAACCGCAAGGTCTTCTTCTGGCCGGAAAACTGGATCGAGCCCGAACTGCGCGACAACAAGACGCCGTTTTTCCGGGAGCTGGAAACCGAATTGCTGCAGGACGAGTTGAACGAACACAGCATCGAACGGGCTTATGTCAACTATCTGCACAAGTTAAATGAAGTGGCCCGTCTGGATATCTGCGGGGTGCATTACGAATCGGAGGTACGCTCGCTGCACATCTTCGCCCGCACCCCGGGACTACCGTCTGTCTATTATTACCGGCGCTGGGAAAACCGTCAAGAGTGGACCCCCTGGGAGAAAGTGGAATTGGATATCTACAATGCGGAAGGTGTCCAGGAGCCGCAGCCCGGCGTGTCGCTCTTGCCCGTGGTGCACAACCGGCGGCTGTTTTTGTTCTGGCCGATTTTTACCCTGCAAAAGGATAAACCCAACAAGGAAGACAAGGAGAAAATTTCAAACCTGGAGACGCAAATAGATGATTTAGAAAAGCAGATTCAGGACTACTACAATGAAATCACCACAATTGAACGGGATCTAAAAAAGGAAATCGCCGTACTCATTTTAAATACCGACAACAAAGAGTTGATTAAAGAAAAAACCAAAAAAGCCAAGGAGGAGATCTATGACATCAAGGATGAAACCAAAAAATTAGAGCAGGACTTGGCCGGTAAAAAACGAAGCCTAGAAGCCCTGCAGAACAAAAACTATTTTTATCAGGTCAACATGGCCTACGCCGACTATCGCCAGGGCCACTGGTCGGCCAAAAAGCTGACCAACGGTGCGCTCCGAACGCCCTATTTCGAGCAGGAATTTGCCCATGGCGAAAACATCCGAAGCTACTTTTTCTATCCGCTTAAAACCGGTGCGGAAGGCGAACTGAGGATTAACTGGTACTACACCAAGGGCACGACCTATTACCGGCTGAATTCCTACTTTGAATATGATTCCTGCAAAAGCGAAATGGTACCTGTCAACAAGAAATCCTTTCAGAAAATGAACAAGGAGCTGCCGGACTACATGGAGTACAACAAGGCCAAAGATGACGCCAAGAGCACCAAAGTTCCCCTGCGGGTGGTCAATGCCGGCAATGAAGTCGATTTGTTGCTCAAAAAAGCGGAAAAATCGCATTTGATGAGTTTTTCAATGGATCGAGGGGTGTTCAAGCACACGACGCCTTTCATTTACCAGGATTCCCGCCGAAGCTTTCTGGTGATTCCGCCGCTTCCCGAACGACGATTCGCCGTTGCGGGTGCCATCGGCCTGGCCTCCCGGGTGATGTCCGGCAAGGCCGGCAGCCTTGGAGCGGCCGCTTTCAAGCGGGTACTGAAGCCCGATCCGGAACCCCAGGCTGTCAAGCCGGCGGTTCGGCTGATTGGCAGCAAAACGAATCGCCAAGCCTTTTTTCAGGCCGACCAGGCCGCCCGGGTGATGATCCGCCCGCCGGCCCGATCCGGACTTACCGTCGAACAGGACCAGTCCCTGGTCGGCGGCCTGACGGAATTGGCAGCGGCCGGCGATATAGCGGTGGGCGTTTCGTATTCACCTTTTCCCGGAAGAATGAAATTCAAAGCCATGGGCGAGTATGTGCTCCGGCCTTTTTACCATCCCTATGTGTGTCTGTTTCTAAAGCAGCTCAACCGCTATGGCATCGATGGCCTGCTCAATCCCAATCCGAAAACCAAAGACGGCAGGGCATTGGCCCGGCAGTTAACCCCCGATCACGCCAAAAAATTTGATTTCGGCAAGCAATACGGTCCCAATTGGTTCGAGGTCAACCGGTTTGCGCAGCCCAGGGAGATCATCTCCTTCGACTACGAAGATGCCTATGCGGCCTATAACCGCGAGTTGTTTTTTCATATTCCGCTTTTCATTGCGACCCGGCTGCATCAGGATCAGCGTTTCGAGGCCGCCCAGAAATGGCTGCACTATATATTCGACCCCACCGAAACCGAGGGCGATGCGCCATACCGTTTCTGGAAAATAAAGCCTTTTCATTCTTACACCTCGAGCCAGATGGAAGCGGATATTAAAATGCTTCTGCAGGGCAAAGCACAAAGCCAGATCCTTGCCTGGCAAAAGGACCCCTTCAACCCGCACCTGCTGGCGCGCTTCCGCCGCCTGGCCTATATGAAGACGACGGTGATGAAGTACCTGGACAACCTGATCGCCTGGGGCGACTACCTGTTCCACCAGGACAGCATCGAGTCCATCAATGAAGCCACGCAACTCTACGTTCTGGCCGGACAGATTCTGGGCAAGCTCCCCGTGCAGACCGAGACCAAAAACATAGAAGCCAAAACGTTCAGCCAGCTGGCAGGGCAGCTCGACGCCCTGGGCAACGCCTGGCTGGAGATCGAATTGGGGCAGCAGGGTGGCAACGCTCAAACCAGTTCGGCTGATTCGGCCTCCCATGGCCATCCGGAGCTCATCCCGTATTTTTGCTGCCCGCCCAACGCGAAGCTTTTGGCTTATTGGGACACCGTCGCCGACCGCCTGTTTAAGATTCGAAACTGCATGAATATCGAGGGGATGGTTCGGCAGCTGCCGTTGTTCCAGCCCCCCATTGATCCGGCCCTGCTCGTCAGAGCGGCCGCCATGGGTATGGACTTGAGCAGCGCGGTCAACGAACTGTACGCCCCCATGCCCCACTATCGCTTCGAGGTCATGATTCAAAAAGCCCAGGAGATGTGCCAGGAGCTGAAATCATTGGGCGGCGCCTTACTCTCCGCATTGGAAAAAAAGGATGCCGAGGCCCTGACCCTGCTGCGCACCCGGCAGGAGACGGCCCTTTTGGAAGCCAGCCGGGAGATTCAGGCCAAACAGATCGATGAATCCGAGCACCAGTTGGCGGCGCTCGATGAACAGCGCAAGCTGTCCGAGATGCGGTATGAAGAGTATCGCGCCCGCGACTTTATCAGCCCGGGAGAGGGTGCGGCGATCGCGCTTTCGATCGGCGCTGGCGTGACCCGGGCGGTTTCGGGGGCTCTGTCCGCCGGTGCCGGTGCCGCCAAGCTGTTTCCGGATTACACCATTGGCGCCCATGCCCAGGGTATGGCCAGCGGTATGAGTTCATCGGCTCACATTGCCGGCGGCCAAAAAACGGGGGGCGGCCTTGACAGCGCTGCCAAAGCGCTGGAGGTGATCTCAATCGTTTTAAGAGAGGCCGCCAATACGACGTCAACCTTCGCGCAGTACGGAAGACGCCAGGAAGACTGGGATTTGCAGCGCGATCTGGCAAAGCAGGAAATGAAACAGCTCGACCAGCTAATTCTCGCGGCGGAGATCCGGCTGGCGCTGGCCGAGAAAAGTAAACGAAATCTGGAGCTGCAGATCAGCCATTCAAAAACCGTCGCCGACTTCATGGAAAAAAAGTTCACCCGGCAGCAGCTCTACGGCTGGATGACGGGACAGCTCGCGTCGGTGTATTTCCAAACCTATCAATTGGCCTACGATATCGCCAAGCAGGCCGAGAAAGCCTTCCGGCATGAAATTGGCATCCAGGACTCCAATTATATTCAGTTCGGGTATTGGGATAATCTCAAGAAAGGACTGCTCACGGGCGAAAAGCTGCACCTGGATTTAAAACGCCTGGAAACGGCCTATTACGAGAAGAATCGACGGGAATACGAACTCACCAGGCACATTTCGCTGAGGCAGCTCAATCCAATCGCCCTGCTGGCCCTCAAAGCGACCGGCACCTGCGAGCTTACCCTGCCCGAGTGGCTTTTCGACATCGACAACCCCGGACACTACATGCGACGCATCAAAAGCGTGAGCCTCTCCATCCCGGCGGTGACCGGCCCTTATACGAGCGTGAGCTGTACGCTGTCGCTGCTCAAAAGCTCGCTGCGCCGCTCCCCGGTTCTCAAAAACGATGCTTACGCGCGCGCTGACAATGAAGAGGACGCCCGCTTCGTGGATGATTACGGAACCGTGCAGTCTATTGTGACCAGCAGTGCCCAGAACGACAGCGGCATGTTCGATACCAACCTGCGCGACGCACGATACCTGCCTTTTGAAGGTAAGGGCCTGATTGACAGTACCTGGAAGCTCGAGCTGCCGACGGATTTTCGCGGTTTCGATTACGACACGATCTCGGACGTGATTCTGCACGTGCACTACCTGTCACGCCAGGGCGGCGGCCAGCTGAGAAACAAAGCCAAGGACCATCTCCATGAGCTATTCGAGGATGTCAGCACCTCGGGCTTGATGCAGCTGTTCAGCCTGAGGCATGATTTTCCCACTGAATGGAACCGATTCGTCACGGGACAGGAAGATTTTAAGGCAACCATCAGAAAAGACTATTTACCCTATTTCGTGCAAAATGCGGACATCGAGATCAACCAGGTGGAGATTTATGCGGTCCAGGATCAAGCCGTGCAGTCCAAAGATGCCGATGGCTTGAATCTGGGCTCTTTAAATGATGCCCTGAACGATGATGGGGAGTTCGAATTATCCCTGGCCGAAGATCAGATAATTCCACGAGACCACGATGCCCAAGTGTTTTTGATCCTTCGATACAATATATAGAACCCCAATTGAGTTTCACTCAATTGGGGTTATAACTTTGTGGCCGGAGAAATACCGGTATTAGGGTATTAGGGGACGTTCCTCGGATTCTCGGATTTGTCCTCTTCCATAAGCTTCAAAGCGTGCTCCTCAACGATTTGCCGTCCTCTCATCGCGGATTCGCTCGCCGTC
>CACVKW010000857.1 GCA_902749685.1 Olavius sp. associated proteobacterium Delta 1
ATTAACAACCACCCTACATATAAGGAGGATTTTTTTCAATGACTCGTATTATTACTCACTTTATGACTCATTCTAAACCCGTTTTTGGACAAGAGTGATA
>CACVKW010000858.1 GCA_902749685.1 Olavius sp. associated proteobacterium Delta 1
CATTCCTTACTCCGGGCGGTGGGTGGGTAAAGATCATACTAAATCAGACACGGCTGCCCCCGCAGGGAGCGGAAGACTCGCCAGCCATTTTATAAGCGACGCTGAAGCCCGCTTGCCGGGTCGTAGCCTTGGCGAAGCCTGGAGGAGGCAGACGTACCTTATTCTCTGTCCTTTTCCCTGGGGTGGCAACGCTGGTGCACTTCCTTTAGATCCGAGATACTCACGCGGGTATAAATCTGGGTGGAGTCCAGCGAGCTGTGGCCTAACAGCTTTTGGATGGTACGCACGCCCGCTTTGTTCCTGAGCATGGCCGTGGCACAGGTGTGTCGGAACGTGTGGCAATGGATGTTCTTTTTGAGCTTTGCCTTTTTTCCATATTTTTTGACCAGCACCCGGACCGCATTGTGATTAAAGCGGTTTCCACGAGACGATAAG
>CACVKW010000859.1 GCA_902749685.1 Olavius sp. associated proteobacterium Delta 1
GAAGGTCAGCCAAATGACTAAGTATCTGAATTTATTAGATCTGGGATGAAAAATCGGGCAAAATGAAGCTGCTTTTTGCCTACAGACCGAAAACAAGAGC
>CACVKW010000860.1 GCA_902749685.1 Olavius sp. associated proteobacterium Delta 1
ATTTCAACGACATCCAGTATCCAGCAACCAGAATCCAGGATCAGTCAATACTTTCAATGGTCTTCATTGCAGCAGCGAAGTTGGATTTCAAAATTTTATACAACTATAGGGTTATTTGAGTAAAATCTCCGCCAGAGGGGAGGCGGATAAACTCCATAGCGAACTCCGCCTCCGGCGGATTCGCCCTTATTGGGGATGCGGGTCACCAACTGAGCGAGCCAATCCAGAGCATCAAATGTTTTGCTGGTCTTGCCGTCCTTTGAATCCAATACGGATGAAAATTTTTAAAATCACTCCCGCCTGGGGCGGGATACGGCGACTGCCGCACCGGCTTTGGCATCACCATGGGGTGCAGCCTGCGTCAAATATAGGTTCAGTACTTTCCCTGCGCAACGACTCAGTTTTGTCAGAAGCTTGCGATCGAACATGAATTAGATAACAAGCCCGGGAATAGCATAGCGCCTATACCTGCACCTCCTCAAATTACCTAAAAGGAAAATCTATCTCGGATCAAATCATAGCTAGTGCGGCCCAGAATAGATAATGAATGGACTTCAGTTCGTGATCCTTTATCTCGATTTTGCTATAATAGCGGAGGAAAGCCAAATACATATTCAATAGGTATATACAGATAATTCACTCCAATTACAGGTCAGGATCCGAAGCAAGTTCCATACGACAAAAACTCACCGGTAGAATTGCAGGTCGCTCAATCTTTTGAGACTTCGAAAAAAAACCTGCAGACTAATTAGGTAGATTCACTTGTACTTCATCATATTCTTGCGAGCAATACTGTTCAAACCATTGCTCAAAAATACAACAAAACTGAAGTACAAGTATTTTTCAGATATCTCAATCAATCTGGGATTGTGCCTCTGACTGGAACATCTTCTGATCGGCACATGCCGGAAGAGCTCAGTAT
This sequence comes from Olavius sp. associated proteobacterium Delta 1, assembly GCA_902749685.1. Classification (GTDB taxonomy): domain Bacteria; phylum Desulfobacterota; class Desulfobacteria; order Desulfobacterales; family JAFDCJ01; genus JAFDCJ01. The sequence continues at coordinate 923 of CACVKW010000860.1, forward strand.
CTTTGATTTTGAGATTTCTGCTGAGGACTCATACAATTTGAGTCGTCTACTTAATCAAGAATTTCAAATTCAGAATTTAAAAACAAGGAGATGAACAAAATGGACAATTCATTTGAAAACGCAGTTCAGAGAGATTCTGTTCCTTTTAGAAATGATATAGTTGGAAGTTTTCTTCGTCCGCAAGTGCTTAAAGATGCCCGTGCAAAACATGCGAAAGGCAATTTGTTATTGAATGAGTTGAAGAAAATTGAAGATGAAGAGATCATTAAGCTGATTGAAAAACAAATAGCAGTGGGGTTAAATGCTGTTACCGATGGAGAGTTCAGACGCTCCTGGTGGCACCTTGATTTCATGTGGGGATTGGACGGGGTTGAAAAATCCGATATTGCAAAGGGCTACCAGTTTCAGGGCGAAGTCACCAGGGCAGAAACCGCCTGTCTTTCCGGTAAAATTAAATTTGGAAACCATCCTTTTCTGGAACATTACGGCTTTTTGAAGAAAGCGGCAGGTACTGATGTCATAGCTAGACAGTCCATACCCGCACCTGCACAGTTCTTGTCAGAACTCCAACGTCCTGAAAATAAAGATACCACAATGCGGTTTTACAGCAGCATGGAGGAACTGGTTAAAGACATAGCCAAGGCATATCAGGATGCTATTCAAGGATTCTATGATCTGGGTTGTCGCAGTCTGCAGTTTGATGATTGCACCTGGGGAATGATGTGCGACAAAAACTATATGAAGTTGAAATTGGGAGCCGGTTTCAATCTGGACGAAATGGCAGCTTTATACGTTCAGTTAAACAACGCAGCAATAGAAGGGCATGCTTCGGATATGACAATCACAACCCATATTTGCCGAGGTAATTATCATTCCACTTGGGCCGGTTCCGGTGGGTACGAACCGATTGCTGAAACATTGTTTGGTGCTGAAAATGTGGATGCCTATTACCTTGAATTCGATACAGACCGTGCCGGTGACTTTTCACCCCTTCGATTCGTGAGCAATGATAAACTGGTTGTCCTTGGTCTTGTTACCTCAAAAACCGGTGAGCTGGAAGACAAACAAACCATTGTCAATCGGATTAGGGAGGCAACTCAGTACATTCCGATTAACCGACTTTGCCTCAGTCCGCAATGTGGCTTTGCATCCACCGAGGAAGGTAATATTCTCACTGCAGAACAACAATGGGACAAACTCCGTTTAATCAAAGAAATTTCAAATGAAATCTGGAAATAAATCATTGCTAATGTAACCCTTTTAACCCAGACTTTCTGAAATAATATCTCATTCGTAAACTGTTTGAATTCGGGTTTATCTATTAAGGGAGATATGTTAAATCTAAGGACTATCTTTTTTGATTTTTTTGACCATCAGAAGTTTATCAAATGAGTTCAGAATAGGATATTGGCCAGGCGGATAAACTCCATAGCGAACTCCGCCTCCGGCGGATTCGCCCTTATTGGGGATGTGGGTCACCAACTGGGCGAGCCAATCCAGAGCATCAAATGTTTTGCTGGTCTTGCCGTCCTTTGAATCAAATGCGGATGAAAATTTTGAAAATCACTCCCGCCTGGGGCGGGATACGGCGGCTGCCGCACCGGCTTTGGCATCGTCATAGGCTACGGCTTGAGTCAAATATAGGTTCAGTACTTTCCACGCGCAACGACTCAGTTTTGCCAGAAGACTGCGATCGAACATGGAATCGATACGCAGTCGTTTGGGAAAACTGAAAACCCATTGCCGGTGCGGCACGCGTTTAACATATTGACCAATCCAACACGGAAACTACGAGTACCCTACACGATCAAAATAACCTAACAAATTGATATTTATATTATATTTTTATAAAATAGCGGTTTTGCGCGAATTATTCCAATTATTTCTATTAACCCGGATTATGTCGCATGGAGAGCAAAAAAGAAATTGAAAATTATAAAAATAGTTGATATAATAGGAAATATTAGTCATGTCGGAGGTCTATGCGATGCTCGGAATTGCTGAATGACATCCGCAGAACCACCTTTTGGAGGCGGTTGCCGCTTAATTCAGATTAAATGAAGTATATTTGGCACCCTATCAGGCTTGAATAATTTTCGGAAGGAAGATGTAATGATATCTGTAAGAAGACTGAAGACTAAGTTTTACCCGGATCCCAAGAGAGTAATCGCCAGGTTTTTCATGCCTGGGGCTGAAAGGGCAAGAAGTATCGTAAACAAGGTAATTCAACTTTCGGAAGATAAGGTACACTCCATCCTCCACAATGTCTTTGAAAATTTTTCTGAAAGGCATAGGAAAATAAGCGCCATATTCCAAAATCACTATAATCAAGTAAAGACGATCCTTGAACAGGAGCTAAGTTTTGATCCTGGAGATATCTCAACTGAGAGGATGTTGCTCATAGGCTCCTATTTTACCATGGAATATTCCATTGAATCAGCAGCAATTTTTAATCCTTGCATTGTGGAAGATCCAAACCAGGAGTTCCTTGTAGAAGGTGAGCGGCGAGTGATCGTGAGCTTCAGGGCTACCGGAGAAGGTCACATATCTTCCATTGTATTCAGAAGTGGTATCTTGACAAAAGAAAATGAACTAATTTTCAGGCCAGTGGACCAGCTTGTGGAGATTCCCGATAAGATCAAGAGACATGTGTATACCAAGGATCACTTTATCAAACGAATATGGCTTGTCTTAATCGAAAGGAAATCAGGGCTTGAACATAAAGGTGCATATAAGAAGATAATAAACTCTCTTATGGGCGAGTTGGAAGATAAGTTTATCTACGGTAATCTGCTCGGCGCGATCGGGAAGTATACCGAGGGCCGTGACTTGCCCTTTCAGGATAGACGGGTTATAGATGCCATAGAACGCGTGGCGGATTCACACTATGAGATGGAATTCTCTCTCGATACGGCCCTCTCCGAGCGGGTTATCTTTCCGTTTTCATTGATGGAAAACAAGGGCGTTGAAGATGTGCGCGTTGTAAGATTCACGGAGGACGATGGCGCTGTCACCTATTATTCCACCTATACCGCTTTCAGCGAACATGGAATCCTTCCCAAATTCATCAGCACGCAGGACTTCCGGCATTTCACGGTTAAGCCGATTAACGGTGAATATGCCAGAAACAAGGGCATGGCGCTGTTCCCGCGTAAGATAAATGGCCGGTATGTAATGCTGGCCCGTCTTGACGGCGTCAGCCATTATGTCTTGTTCTCGGACAGCATAAATGTATGGAGTACGGACGCAAAAAAAATAGTGGAACCAGAGCATCCATGGGAGTTTCTCCAGGTAGGTAACTGCGGATCTCCTCTGGAAACCGACGAGGGATGGTTGGTGGTCACCCATGGGGTGGGCCCGGTGAGACGGTATTGCCTTGGGGCAATGCTCCTTGATCGGCACGATCCCTCGAAAATCATAGCCAGGCTGGAAGATCCCCTTATGATGCCGAATGAAGAAGAACGGGAAGGATACGTGCCAAACGTTGTCTATTCGTGCGGCGCCATCATAAATAATGGTGAACTCATTATAGCTTACGCCATGTCGGACTATGCATCTTCCTTTGCAGCCGTTCCACTTGACCGTCTCTTCGCTAAGATGCAAAAGAGGTAAGACAAGTATAAGTTTCATTAAGCTACCGCGCGCATACAGTTAATCAATTCTTTGACTTCAACAACTGCTATGCCGGAATTGATATCGGACATGGCATATGGAATGACCAGCTTGTTGTTATGAATTAGCGCACCGCAGGAATAAACAACATTGGGAACATATCCCTCGCGCTCTTTCTCATGCGGGGCCAGCAACGGTTCATCCAGGCGGGCGATGATTTTCGAAGGCTCTTCAAGATCAAGCAGTATGGCGCCGATGCAATACTTGCGCATAGGCCCGACGCCATGGGTGAGCACAATCCAGCCTTCATTGGTTTCGAGGGGTGAACCACAGTTGCCGATTTGAATGAATTCCCATGGATACTCAGGCTCCTGGATGATTTGGGACTCTTGCCAGAAATGGATATTGTCTGAGAACATGATATGATTGTTTTCACCGTCCTGGCGCGAGAGCATGGCATAGCGGCCGCCAATTTTCCGCGGAAAAAGCGCCATGCCCTTGTTTTGTACGGCTTTGCCGTTGAGCGTTACTATGTTGAACTTGATGAAATCCTTTGTTTCGATCAACTGCGGTAAAATCGTGCCGTTATAGGCGGTATAGGTCGCGTAATAGACGACCTCACCGGTGTCATCGAAAAATTGAACGAACCGGGCATCTTCAATGCCTCTGCTTTCGTTTTTCGAAACGGGAAAGATCACCCGTTCGGATATGCTATGATCGGCGTGGAAACTCACCTCATAATTGGAATCCGCCAGCCAGCACATGGCCTTGAAGGTTCTTTTTTGGTGCGCTTCAGAAAATTGCGGTTTTGCGCGAAGGATTGCAATTTTTTCTATTAATTCATCATTAGTAAAATCTTCCGGCAACTGGTTAAGAATATGGGCGGTTACCTCATTGCCGGCCCCCATCTCGTTCAGCTTGAGCTGGAAAGGATTGCGCTTGTAAACAGCGTCTAATTGGAGATCCGGCGTTTACACAAAATCACTGACCGGGTCGAAAAGGAACGCATTGTGCCGGTCAAGGACGCCGCTGCGAAAGGCAATTGACGAAACATGGCCTTCGCCGGTTGCCCGCAGACTCATGACAAAGCGCAAGCTGCCTTTTTTCAGATGGCTCTGATCAGGATGGGGAACGATGGAAGGGTTGAAAAGGGCGGCCGATTCAATAGAGTACTCCTTGGTAAAGTAGGCTCCGAGGAGGGCCCTTTGAACATCGCTGAGCATTGTATCGCGGGGAAGATAATCCTTAACCTCATTCAGGTGCCGCTCAAAAATGTGCCCGATGTCTTCGTGCCTTCCGGCAAAGTGAGTCATTATTTGAGTAATTAAATTTTTGGTCGCTGTTTCAGACATGCTCATTATCCGCTGAATTATTTTAGGGATGCGAGACCTGTCATCGGGAAGATGAAGAAGGGTGATTACCCGTGATGTATCCCCTATGATCTTATTTGCTTTTCTTTTAACTTTCAGCTTTTGACGCCTTCTAGGGTGCATATGATTTTGTCCTTAGGGTCGCTTGATATATAGCGAAGCTTCGCCTCAACCCGACGAGTCGATGAGAAACATATACCGGTGGTGAGGCGAAGCGATGCTGGGTACTGGAGCCTGGATACTGGATACTGGATACTGGGTACTGGATACTGGATAAAAAAGTGGTTTTATGTCCTCATCTTTGGCATCGTGATTTTATCGAGCATCCAGTATCTGTTTATTCGGTCTGCCCCCAGCCGGAAAGGATAATTTACAACGGCGGACGGGAAACCGAGAGGCAGAGCGCCACCAATTCATCAATGACGGCCGTGCCGGCGCACATGACCGTATCCGCGCCGCCCCAGTATATTTTTACCGTACCGTCGTCTTCCGGAACAGCGCCGCAGGTAAAGACAACATTGGGCACATAGCCATTTACCTCCCAGGGATCCTCAGGCTGCAATATCCATTGATCGGAAACGCCGATGATGTTGGCCGGATCATCAAGGTCATGCAGGGCCGCGCCGAGTCGATACACGGTCCCGGACATCGTTTTAAAAACGCCATGGTAAATGTGAAGCCAGCCTTTGTCGGTTTTAAAGGGCGGTGCGCCGGGCCCGATTTTCATTTCATCCCAGTGATAGGCCACCGGTTTCATAATCAGCCGGGAATCGCCCCAGTGCACCAGGTCGGGAGAATAGGAAATCCAGATCGACCAGGACGAAATTTCGGAATGCGGCCGGTCCAAACGCACATATCGATCGCCGAACTTTTCAGGGAAAAGGACGACGTTGCGGAGGTCGGCCTGGGTAATCAGCGCAATCCGTTCCACTTTTTCAAAATCCCGGGTGCGCGCCAGGGCAATCCGCACGCCGTGACGGGAATAGGCGCTATAGGTCAGCAGGTACTCGTTTTCTACCCGGGAAATCCGCAGGTCTTCGACTCCGAACGCTTCGTATTCGGCAAAAACATTGTCCCTTGAAGGTGTCAGAAAGGGTTTGGGATGAACCGAAAATGAAAAACCATCCTCGCTGTCGGCCCTGCCGATGATGGAGCGTCCGTTTAGCAGATGCGACCTGAAAAGCATAATGTATCGATCGTTGTGTTTAACGATGCCCGCATTGTGAACGGTGGCGACTGGGTACGGTACATCCTTGCTTGTCAGGATGGGATTTTTTTTAAAGCGTGTTATTATTGGATGATGAGTTTCCATAATGGGCTGTCCTATAAAATCATTATAAAATCTTTGGCCACCGGTACCGGCTATCTGTTTCAGAATTTTCGAGGCCATTTTACAGTCTTTCAGCGTCAAGAATCATTTCATAGACTTGTATGTAACGATTGATCATGCGGTCGACTGTGAAATGCGATTCAACATGACGACGACAGTATGCGCGGTCAATCTCTTTAATACGTTCAACCGCCTCAATGGTCTCGTCCACGTTGTTGACCAAATAACCACTTTTGCCGTTTTCGATAAGTTCAGGCATGCTGCCCCTATCAAAGGCGATCACGGGCGTACCGCAGGCCATGGATTCGATAACGGACAGACCGAAAGGCTCATCAAACTGTATGGGGTGCAATAGCGCGCAGGCTTTGCCGAGCAGCCGGTTGCGCTCAACCGGTCCGGCACTGCCGGCATAAATCACCTTATCGTTGTCTAGATGAGGGGCGACATATTGGTCAAAGTAAGCCTGGTCCTGGATAATGCCCGCCAATATCAGCTTTTTTTTGCAGGCCCCGGCGATTTCAATAGCTTGGCGGGCGCCTTTGTCATGGTGAATGCGCCCGAAAAAAAGCAGGTAATTATCCGGGGCAGGCTGAAAATCAAACTGTTTGATATCAATACCGTGATGGATGGTTTTGATATAATCAAGATCCGGCGATCGGTCGGCATCGCTGATGGAAACATAGAACGCTTTGCCGTTGTATTTCTTGTAAACCGGCAAAATCCCGGGTGATGAAAAACCGTGAATCGTGGTCACTACCGGAGTGGTGGTCAGGCCGGTATATGTCAGAGGCAGGAAATCAAAATGGTTGTGGATCATGTCGTATGCATCGGCATGCTCAAAGAGTTCGGAAATGTGCAGACACTCCCAGACTTTCGGTATGAGTGAGCGGTCTTCTTCATAGCCACGCGGGCAAACGGCACGCAGCGTACCGCTGGTCTGCGAATCCACGGTTGCAAACAAGGTGACTTCATGACCACGCGCTACCAGCCCTTCGGTTAAAAGGGAGGCCACGTTTTCCCAGGGTCCATAATGGCGTGGCGGCGTGCGCCAGGCAATGGGCGCGAGCATGGCAATCTGCATGACGGATCCTTTACCTAAGTGGCTTTCAGGGACGATGACTGCTTATGAACCTCGTCGGCATAAAGCTTTTGCAATGTCATCAGTGAAAGCAGCCAGGCTAGGGACGATTCGGCGCCTTCATTCTGGTTGATGCCGTCGGCCATCAATCCATCTCGACAGCCGCCGGTCTTGGGATCATAGAGCGGCATATTCAGGTCATTGTGTCCGAGAAACCAATTAAAGCACATGACCGCATTCTCAAACCATGTGTGGTCCCGGGTAACATTAAACGCTTCGACACAGGCTTCGATCATGGCATTGGCTTCGACGGGCTGCTGGTCGAAACGTGCTCTGGGTCCGCCTTTTTCATACCATCCGTTGCTGCCGATGGGCACAAAGTGATTGTCTTCGGTTTGGATGGCAAGCAGCCACTTCAGGGAGTTGAGTCCCATATCGATCATGTCGTTGCGTTGCATCCGGTGGCCGGACAGCAGCAGGGCATGGGGCAGTTTGCCGTTGGCATAGTTTAGAGCGTTCTCAAGCCAGGGCCAATCGTCTGTTGCATTGTTTTTAAACTGATTGAAAAGCCTGTCGGCAAGAACTCCCCGGATCTTGCGCACATCACTGTCGCCGGCAAATTTATTCAGGTAAGCATGCAAGCCCACCAGACAAAAAGCGGTGGTGCGGGGCGAATGAAAATTCTCGACAGCTCTCAGTGCCTTGTTGAAAAGGGTTGTGCTCATTGCGAGATACCCGGGATCGTTAAGAAAAGCCACTGCTTTACCAAGGCACCAGATCGCTCTGCCATGTGCATCCTCGGACCCGATCTCCTCGATCCAGTGCCGCGAATAGGTCATAAAATTACGAAATCGCCCATTTTTTTCATTATAGGCATACAGCAGAAATCCGAGATAATGACCGCTGAGAGAATTAAGTCCCAAGCCGTTTGTTGGCAGGTATTTTTGACCCATGGCGGCAACCAGCAGCGCTCTGGCATTATCATCGGTGCAGTAGCCATGGGTGCGGTCGGGAATGGTATAGTTGGCATGTTGCAAAATCCCGGTATCATCGGTAAAGGCTTTCAGGTGATCGAGCTTGATCTCCGGCAACTCGAAAATCGTGATGGCCTTGATGTTTTCAACATAGGAATGCCTGGGTCTAGGGTTCCGGGTCCGGTTCAGCTGAACCTCCCTGAAAACCTGGAGGTATTTTCGGGATACTTCTTTCCAGACTGCGTCACGGCTGAACATATAGGCTTTCTTACGCATGGCGTGCCGTTCGACATCGTTGTCCAGAAGATCGATGATTTGTTCCGCCATGGCATTCGAATTATGGAAGGGCACAATCCGGCCCCGGTCTTGGGCGAGCATCTCGGTGGCGTACCAGTACGGGGTAGAAATGACGGCTTTACCTGTACCCATGGCATAGGCAAGGGTCCCGGAGGTAATCTGGGCTTCTTCAAGATAAGGGGTTAGGTAGATATCGGCGATGCCGAGAAATTCACATAACTCTTTAAGTTCAACAAAACGATTTTGAAAAATGACATGCTCGCCGATATCGAGCTTGTGCACGAGCTGCTGCAGTATGATACGGTATGCATCCCCATGCAATTTCAAGATTTGCGGATGGGTTGCACCCAGGACAATATAGACCACCTCAGGGTGTTTCTTGATGACCGCCGGAAGCGACTGCAATACATTTTCAATGCCTTTATTTGGCGAAAGCAAGCCGAAGGTGAGCAGTACCTTTTTGCCTTCCACGCCGAACTTGTCTTTGTAGAAGCTGGGATCGATAAACGGCGTATCCGGAATGCCGTGATGGATAAAGACAATTTTATCTTCGGGCACGGCATAGATATCTTTGAGGAAGTCAGATGCCTTGCGGCTCATCACGATCAGTTTGTCAGACAGATCGGATAGCTTGCACATGACAGCTCGATATTCAGGTGGGGGGTCTTTCAAAACCGTGTGTAACGTGGTTACCACCGGCATGCGCAGTTCACCCAATAGTCTCAGCAGGTGGCTGCCGGCCGGACCGCCGAAAAGACCGTATTCATGCTGCAAGCAGACAATATCCGTCTGACTGATATTCAGAAATTGAGATGCGACACTATAATCGGTCAACTTGTTCTGGTTGATCTCAAAGCGCACTTTATCTGGATATGGATATCCCTCAGGTATGTCATTCATGGCAGCCGCCCAGCAGTAAATATCGGGGGCTTCCGCCGATAAGCCTTCAACCAGATCCGTGGTAAAGGTCGCGATCCCGCATTGGCGGGGCAGATAGTTGCCGATTACGGCAACCGAGTCGATTCCCTCATAATACTTAGTAACAGATGTCATAACGGCGACCTTTTCGCTTGACGCTTATCCTCCAGTTGCCCAGATCGATTTCTTTTTGTCTTTTTTTTGTTTCCGTTTCTCCTTTGGTGATTGCTGGCTTTTTTTCTGTTCTTCGCGTTTACCTTTATCTTTTTTACCCTTGTCTCCCATCTAATCTCCTTTTCCTATAAAAAAACTTGTTATCCTATAATTACAAATATTTAATCATACGCAGACGGACGGTAGCTTACTACAGCTTCACCCTTGGACGCCTTGTTGAAGCGAAGCGGAAATCCCGCCCCGCCGGGGAAGCTGCAGCATCCCTCCTGAGGCGGATCTGCGACCTCAACTTTAGCAACAAGAGGGTAACCTTTAACCGCCAAATTATTTTTTGATAAGAAGTTCAAGACCATCGACGCATGCTCGGCTCACTCCATAGTCAGCCTTTTCCTGCCCGGGCATTTTATCCCAGCCACCCGTTTCGATGAATTTATCTCTTTCCCAGCTACTGATCTTCTCAATTTCTTTTAGTTTCTCCTCATGATTTGGCTGTTTTACAAATTGGGCAACGCAGATCGCTGCCTGACTCGCTAAGACCGCCTCTTCGGACATCTTTTGGGTAGTGGCGGCGGTTGTCCATCCCCCCCACCCAAAACCGATGATCATTGCGACTACCGCTCCAAGAATAAGACTCCAAACTCCGTACTTAATTTTTCCTGCAGTTTCTGCTTTCATTGATAATACCCCTCTGAATTTTGTTGTAATATTTTTGCCTGTGACGACCTTGCGACGTATGAATTGGATGAGGTCATCGGCCCTGGCCGTTCTCTTTGGATATGAAGGTCGTTGACATTTATGAGATTTCTTGCCGGGGGCTGCTACATGCCAGATTGGCAACCCAACCGAGTCGATTCCAATAATCTCTAATGGATTCTTTTGCTCCGAATAGCATCAATGGCCTCCTTTCCTTCCGAATGGGAAATCGTGTGGATTTCAATTTGTAGCGGCTCGTACAAAAGGCTCTTTGTTCCAAGCAAAACGCTGAATCGGTCTGACTTTATGTGATCGTCCAGATTATCGCGGGATTCCCACTCCTCGATCAAACTGAAAACGTTCTTGTCTTCGATGCCGCTGAAAATCTGACAGCTCTGACAACCCCTCTCATTTTCCGTTGGATCAATCATTGAGAGAAGTGTTTGCATAACCTCTGTCCGCTTTTCTATAAGTGCATTCATGGTTATCCTGATAATGATCACGAGAACTCTCCTTCCGGCAATGACTAAACACGCGTTAGTTTAGCTTAGTAATTTTTCCACACGACTGCTATTAAAAATTTCAAACCGTCCGTGTCCGGAATCATACAATCAAACTTCGTGCCAAGGCGGGCTGGGTCCATCTATAAGTAACCTAACAAACCGATATTTAATATAATATTTTTAAAAAGAGATCGGTCGGAGAGGAATGGACCAGTGTATCGATATGGTCATATTTGACCATTGGTCATATATGACCATGCTTGGTGTTCCTGAAATAATGTCTACAGCTCTGCCTGAGGGAATACAAATTGACAGGCTATTATTAGAGGAAGGTCGCTATGAAAAGGAAAATTTCCAGGAAAATTGTCCTTTAACTGTGTAATTTCAAATGGGGTTACAAGGCCTAAATATAGTTTTAGATATCAATGCTTGATGAACAGGCCAAGTAGACCCCGCATGTCTAAGGTTGGAGGATATCCAATTTGCGTATGCGGGCACGCAGTGTGCTGCGATTGAGCCCGAGGATTTCTGCGGCCCCGTTTTTGCCACTCACTTTCCAATTGGTCTGCTCAAGTATCCGGACAATATGGTCGCGCTCAACCGCTTCCAAAGTTTTTTGCGTGGTCGTTAACTCCTGATGTGGTTGTTTCAGTTCATCCACCAGGCGTAGTTTGGGTCCCGAGGAGTTGATCACGGAACGCTCGAGGACATTTTCCAACTCCCTGACATTGCCGGGCCATTGATAATCCTGTAAGGTATTCATGACGCTCGTCGGGATGTTCTCAATCGTCTTTCCCAGTCTCTTGGAAATTTTATCTACCAAAAAATTCACCAGCAGGGCAATGTCTTCCATCCGTTCTCTCAGCGGGGGTACCGTAATCGGAAAGATACTTAGCCGGTACCAGAGATCTTCCCGGAACCGGCCCCGGCGGACTTCATCTTCCAGATTACGATTGGTGGCGGCAATCACCCGCACATCGACTTTGATTGTACCGGAGCTGCCCAACCGTTCAAACTCACCATCCTGGATCACCCTGAGCAGCTTGGGCTGTAGTTCCAACGGCAGTTCCCCGATCTCATCCAGAAAAAGCGTGGCGCCGTTGGCAACTTCAAATCGCCCCAACTGTCTGGCATAGGCACCGGTAAAAGCGCCTTTCTCGTGGCCGAACAGCTCACTTTCGATGAGGTTTGAAGGCAGTGTGGCACAATTCACTTTCACTAATACCCGATCTTTGCGCGGGCTCAAGCCATGGATAGCCCGGGCGACCAGCTCCTTGCCGGTTCCGGTCTCACCGAGAACGAGAACGGTCGTATCGCTGGGGGCGATTTGCTCGGCCTTATAGAGCACGTAATTGAGCCCGTCACTTTGACCGATAATGTTCTCATAGTTATATTCTAATTTTATTTCTTCTTGCAGATACGCTCTTTCGACCTCAAGTTTTTCTTTTAATTCCTTTATTTCGGAGAGTGCTGCCTTATGATTAAGCTCGCCCTGCTTACGCTCGGTAATGTCCTGAATCCACCCGGACATCCGGACAGCTTTTCCCTCGGTGCTCCAGATTGCCTGGCCCCGCGCGAGAAACCACAGGTACTCGCCGGATTTGGTCCGCAAGCGATATTCAACCTTGTATGGATCGCGCTCTTGAAGATGGCGTTCGATCGCGGCCCAGATGGCTTCAGCGTCCTCAGGGTGCAGGCGGCTGCGGAAAGAATCTATCGTGCCGCGAAACTCCTCGGACGAATATCCAAGGATTTCCCTGAAACGGTCCGAGTAAAAGACAGTATTCGACAGCAAGTCCCAGTCCCAGAGGCCGTCGGTAGAGCCTGCAAGGGCCAAAAGATACCGCTCTTCACTGATGCGCAATGCCGCCTTCGAGCGGCCGTGTCGCGATCGCTGTATGAGCAGCCTGACGAAAAGTAAGGTTGCGATGGCGCAAAAGGTAGCGAGGCCGATTATATGCCATTGGTAAAGTGCCAAAAATGTATCCTCAGGTACGATCGGTTGGATTGTTGGACTTATTTACCATAAAATGAATAGAATTTCAAAGTTTTGCTGAACGATGTACGGATAGCGTGCCTGAGGGTAAAATCTGGCGGGACTGAAAATTGATAAGATGTGCGGATCAAATACTAATATAGGAAATTATAAAAAATATTTATAGGATGCACCACTAGCGCTTACCCATGAGCTGTTCCTGAATCCGTTGGCTGATGCTGCTTGCTGCCATATGCGTTTCAGCGGCAATGGATTGCATTTTGCTGTCATCGAGACTGGCCTTGAAACCAACGGCCCAGATGGCTGACCGCAGTTGTCCCAATCCCATTAACGGGGATGCAACGGCCCGGACACCCATAATGTATTCCTCGTCATCAACGGCGTAGCCTTTTTCCCTGACCCGCCTTAACTCTTTGTGATATAACTCTGAGTCTACAATCGAGTTATCTGTGAATCGCGGCAGCCCTTTTGAACTGATAATCCTGGTTGCCTGCTCCTCCTCCATTGAAGCCAGAAATACTTTGCCGACCGCGCCGGCAAATAAGGGAATATTTGAACCGATCGGGGCTGTAATATTAAGGTCCTGTCTGGCTTCGACAATATCCAGAATGGTAACGTGGTCCCAATTCAGGATACCCAGAAATATCGATGTCCGGGTTTTTTCCATCAGGTCTTCGGTAACCGGTCTGGCGGCCGTCTTCAGATCGATCTGGGAGTAAGCTGAGCGGCCGATTTCCAGCAGGGTAAAGCCCAGTTTGTATTTTTTGGTCCGAGGATCCCGCATGACGGCTCCCAATTCCTCCAGGGCCGAGGTCATGCCGTGAACCGTGCTTTTTGCCATTTTAAGCTTCTTGGCCAGTTCGCTCACCCCCAGGCCTTCCCTGGATGAAGAAATGGCATTTAGAATTGCAAAAGCCTTTTTTACCGATGGCGCTCCATACTTTTTCATATTATCCGTTCACCGTAATAAACTTTTTTTATAGGGTATAATCCATATCTTTCCTTGTCAACAATTTGTTCATTCAGATGAACATCTATTTTAAATTTAAAAATTTATTTGTCACAAACTATATAAAATAAGTTTAAAGACTGAAGGAAATATTTTAAAATTCTATTGAATAATTAGAAAAATAGATCTTTTTGCTTGATCAAACCGGTACACCGTGGTATGAATCTTCCTGAATCGAATAGTTCATAATAATGAACGTCATTGAAGATATCAGATCAAAAGGAGGCGAGTATGGCAACCAAATCCAAAGGCCAGTCAACGGCCGAAAGCCTGCGCAAAACCAGGACCTATGGCAAGTTCCGATGCCACAATCCCAGCTGCATGGAAAGAATTCAACCCGGGCAGGGCGACAAGACTGCCAAATGCCCGACCTGCGGCATGGAATACCGGATCCACTGGGTCAATCCCACACTGCCGCGTATTCGAGGGCCGGTCTGGGATGTAAACCGAAAACTGGCGGAAGAAAAATTAAAAGAGAAGGGAGTACAGTGATATGGCGCTAAACAGGAAAGTAGCATATATCGATCTGAACACGGGAGATGTCCAGACCAAGCCGATTCCGCTTGCAGTCAGAAAAAAGTTTGTCGGCGGACGGGGTCTGGACGCATACCTGCTTTACAACAACACCAAGAAGGGGTGTGACCCGCTGGGGCCTGGTAATGCCCTGATCATCAGCGCCGGTATCCTGGTCGCCACACTTGCTTCGGCCACGGCCAGAACCCACGTCATGGCCAAATCACCCCTGACCGGCATGCTGGGCAGCGCGAACATGGGTGGATTTTTTGCACCTGAAATGGCCTGGGCCGGTTTCCACCACCTGGTCATCACGGGCAAAGCCAAAAACCCCTGCTACATTTATATTCACAACGGCGAAATCGAGATTCGGGATGCCGGCGATATCTGGGGCCAATCCGTGACCGACGCCCAGTGGGCCATCCGTCAGGATCTGGGAGATGAGGAAGTCAAAAGCTGCGTCTGCGGACCGGCCGGTGAGAACCTGGTCAGATTCGCCAACGTCATGACCGGCGTTAAAAATGCCGCCGGGCGGACCGGCATGGGATGTGTCATGGGGTCCAAGAACCTCAAGGCGGTCTCGGCCCGCGGCACCATGGATCTTGAGATCGCCCACCCCGTGGAAGCTTTGGAATACAACAAGCGCTTCATCGAGCAAATCACCAGCGCCAAAGTCAGTCAAACCCAGGGAACCCTGGGAACGCCGTTTATCTGGGGGGCGACCAATTCCTGGGGAGGGGTCAGAACCCGCAATTTCCAATACAACCAGTGTGAATATTCCGATGATATCGAACCCGAGCGAATCGATGAGATTTGTGAGGAGACCATGGGGCCCCACCACATGACGGGCTGCTTCGGCTGTCAGGTGCATTGCCGGGCCCAGTATAAAATCCCTTCAGGTCCTTTGGCTGGCAAATACGATGAAGGTCCGGAATACACCTCCCTGGGTGCCTTCGGTGCCGAGACGGACACGCCGCGGGCGGTGACTGTGCTCACCGGCAATCATCTGGTCGATCAGTACGGGATGGACAATCTCGAAACCGGCAGCCTGATATCCTGGGCCATGGAGCTTTACGAACTGGGCATCATCACCGACAAGCAGACCGATGGACTGGATTTGAGCTGGGGCAATGACGAGGCGGTGATCGAGATGATCGAACGAATCGCCTACCGCAAAGGTTTTCTGGGAGATGCCCTGGCAGACGGCGGTATTCCCGCCTCCAAAAAGATCGGCAAAAAATCTTTTGATTATCTGGTTCAGGTCAAAGGCATGAGCAACCTGCACTCGGATGAACGGGCGACACCCGCTCTGGCGCTCAATGTCGCGACCGCATCCCGGGGCTCGGACCATCTGAGGAGCCGACCGGCCATTGACCTGTATCACCTGCCCGAAAAGGTCCTGAGAAAGATTTACGGCAGCCCGATTCCCTATGACGGACCCTTGAGCTCCGAGCATACGGAATACACCGGCAAACCGTGGCAGGTCTTCTGGCAGGAGAACCTGTATATGGGCGTCGACAGTCTGGGTATCTGTAAATATCATACCGTATTTCTGGGCGTCACGCTGCCGACTTTCGAAGAGTGGTCCAAGGTGCTGTATTTAAATACCGGCATCGAAATGACGCCCGAGGAACTTTGGCAAGCCGCCCGACGCTGCAATATGATCGAAAGGCTGTTCAATTTAAGAGAAGGGCTGAAAAGAAACGATCTCGAGAAGGGCGATATGCTGAACCATCGCTATTTCGACGAACCCTGCCGCAGGGGTGCCCTGGATGTTATCGGGACAACAATCGATAAGAAAAAATTTATCAAGATGGTCGACGAATTATATGAACATCAGGGGCTCGATAAAAACGGGATTCCCAAAGCGGAGACCCTGCAAAGCCTCGGCCTGGAAAACGAACCGACGCATTTGCTGTAATTTAGTTATTGGTTATTGGTTCTACTTTCTCATATTTGGCTTTGCTTCAGCATCTTGCTAAAGAAAACCAATATAATGAATTAAACGAATGCCTAAATTGACCTAAATTCCCTGAAATGCCTAAAATTAAGGAAACGCTTCGCGTTATCTATTTTTATAAAATTGACGGAATACCAAAATTTTAGCTCATTTTAGTTCATTTCAAATTTTAGATCATTTTCTCAATTAAAATTACAACCCTTAACTTCTGCGATAGGAGAAAATAAATGGCTAAAGTGTTATATATAGATCACGAAAAATGCACAGGCTGCCGGCTGTGTGAGCTGGTGTGCGCTGTTTCGCACGATGGCGTGTCCAATCCTGCCAGAAGCCGGATCCGGGTGTTGAAATGGGAGGCCGAAGGTATTTATATTCCCATGACATGCCAGCAGTGTCAGGATGCGCCCTGTCTGAATGTCTGCCCGGTCAAGGCCATATCACAGGATGAGGAATTGGGTCGCGTATCCGTTGACTACAATACCTGTATCGGCTGCCGCTCATGTGTCAGCGTATGTCCGTTCGGGGCAATGAATTTCAATACCACCGATCGGCGGGTCCTCAAATGCGACGTTTGCGACGGTGATCCGCAGTGTGTCAGATTCTGTGATGTCAAGGCCGTCGATTTTATCGAGGCCCATGATGTGAGTATTATCAAGAGCCGCAAAGCCGCGCAGCGGGTATCGGATGCCAGTAAAAAAGCTGCGGATTTATAGTATCGTCTGTAGTCGATAATATTACGAAATATTATATAAATAATCTAGGGAGGTTTCCGATCTGCTGGGAAACCTCCCTTTTGTCATCATAGAGACCCCTCGAGTGAAACTATATTAAGTTAAAAAGCGAACCGCAGAACCGCAGAATATCGAATATCGAATGTCGAAGTGTGGTTTCGCTTCGCTCAGTCGTTTTTTTTAAAAGACCGTTCGACACAAAAGCTCACGACGGGCAGAATGCCTTACTTCGATATTCGATATTCGCTTTTTCTCTTTTTCGTTTTCGAGCAGACTGGACACTCACGACCGCCAAGCCAGGATTATTTATTTTTTCTGCGGTCCGAGCTTCTTCTTGGCATCCTCTTCGGCCTGTATGGCGGCAGCGCCGGCTGCGGCTGCGGCCTCCGCAATTTTTTTATCTGTTTCCGATCCGTCGCTGGTTCCGGTGTCTTTGTCTTCCGGGGGAAGATAGACCGTCACGTTGCGATGGGCAAACTCAATGCCGTTTTCCCTGAAAGATTCCTGCATCATGCGGTATACCTCCCGACGGACCACAAACTGCTCGCCCGGAATGGTCTTGAATTTCACCCGCATGATCATGGCCGAGTCATCCATTTCCCTGACACCCTGGGATTTAAGCTTGCCCAGCATCACCGGACCCATGTCTTCGTCTTTCATGATCTTTTTGTTGATCTTTTTTATGATTTTTCTGACCTTTTCGACATCCGTGTCATAGCGCACGCGAAAATCAAGCTTGGAGATAATATAATCCCGGCTGTTATTGGTCACGGTGCCCATTCCGCCAAAGGGGATGGTGTGTACCGGACCCCGGGGATGGCGCAGTCGCAGAGAGCGCAGGGAAATGTGCTCCACCATGCCCTTGGTGCCCGCCGTCTCGATGAAATCGCCGACCCGGAAGGCATCATCGATCAGAAAAAAAATGCCGGAAATGATGTCTTTAACCAGGGTCTGGGCGCCGAAACCGATGGCCAGGCCAATAACACCGGCACCGGCAATCAAGGGACCGATGTTGACGCCCATCCCTGATAAAACGATCAGGGTGACCATGACGACCATGATGGCCAGGATAAATTTGCGCAACAGCATCAGCAGGGTACCGATGCGCGATCCCCCGGCACCGCCTTCTTCCATCTCTTCGTCAGTATCGGGCATTTCTTCTTTCAGCTTCCGATCAATTCTGGATTTGGCAAACTCCCAGACAACAAAACCCATAATCACGACCAGAATTATTTTCAGTGCATCAGCGGCAAAGATGCGGCCTAAAGGAAGATCAATGCCCCACAGACCGAGCACAATAAAAAACAGCAGGGCGGCCAGCACGAACCGGAATATCATTCTGATCAACGGCGCGAAATGTTTGATATTGCTTTTCTGGACTACCGGAGACGATTCGGCGGCTTCGGCTTTTTCTTCACTGTTTAAATCGATGACTTCGGGCAACTCCCCGGAGGCAACTTTTAATAGACGCTGCACCCACTGGTCCAGACCGATGAAAATCGGGATCAAAAACAGGCTGGCAATTAGATTGAGAATTCTACCTTTACTGCCCATAATCACATTGATTAGCCAGAAGGCCCCTGACCCTGCCACATAAAGGATAGCAAAATAATGCCAGGTCCGGGCAAACTTTATCCGCAGGGTTCCCTCCTCACACGAGTCTTTGCCAGCATCAGCGCAAATGGCTTCCGCCACCCGGTGCCGGCTCTGCCAGATCATTACCATCATTAATATTGAGACACTGAGACCTGAAATAATAAAAAACAGATTATAAAGATCCTGGCTGCGACCGGCACTGAGAAATATTATACCGGGAGTAATAAGACCGGCTGCAACCAGGGAAATTCGGAAAATCCAGCGATACAGAAACGTGGCGTCCCGATCCTGCAGGGGCAGTAATCTCAAGGCCGGTTTCTTTGGTGCCATGATCACCCTTGCAGCAAAAATGATGATCATGAAATAGTAACTGGCTATCAATAGCTCGGAAATGATCCAGTAGGCAGCTTCTTCCTGCCGATAAAAAATTATCAGCAGGATGAATGTGGTGAGTATGTAGGCACCAATACCAAGCAATTCCAATAAGATACGGGATATGAATTGACCGATTCGCTGGAGTCTGCCCAGTGTAACGGATGTCAGAATCTGTTTTTGAAGATTTGCAGTTAGCCGCAATACCAATTGCTCAACTACAATACCGCCGGCAATTATCCCCAGACCGATCAACAGGGTCAACGCGATATAGCCGACGCCCCGCCCGCCCGACAATCGGTTGAATATGGTTTGCCAATTTAACGGGCCCTCCTTTTCGGGTGAAAAAAAGGAAGCAATTTGGTCAAAAACATTGGAAGCGCCCAGGGTCAGTTTGTGAAAAAGTTGATCAGCGGGATCGTCCTCCGCCGCGAATTCTTCGGAAATTTCCGATATTAAATCACCGGATTGCTCCTCTTTAAGCTGGTTGGCTAACACCTGGCGCACCTGCTCATCACTTAACCCCTTCAGATACTCATCGACCTCAGCCGGTGAAAGTTCCTCCGGAATCTTGGCTTCCGCTTCGGTTTCATTCGTGTCCGCTTTCTTAACTATGCTTGCCGGAAGGCCGGCCGCCTGAGATGCCGGCGGATGTAATAAACACAGCCCCAGGATGCAAAACATTAAAATAAAATACAAGGGTCTAGAGACCGATGACGAATTTAAGCCTATAAAATTCATGCCATTCCTCCTAATCAAATGTATCACTTGTTGGTTGGCCGTAGTCCGCAGTAAATAAACCCAAACATTGCATAAATTCTTGTCATCTAGCCTGGCCGTTATATCTGAGATCGTTGCTTTTTCCGGGCAGATGCTGGATGCTTGTCGGAGCGGAGCGGAGATCCCGTTTCAGCGGGGATACTTGATGCTGGATATCTAACAG
>CACVKW010000861.1 GCA_902749685.1 Olavius sp. associated proteobacterium Delta 1
AAGACCATTGAAAGTATTGACTGATCCTGGATTCTGGTTTCTGGATCCTGGATGTCGTTGAAATTCACCGATAGTGTCCTGTTAGATATCCAGCATCAAGTATC
>CACVKW010000862.1 GCA_902749685.1 Olavius sp. associated proteobacterium Delta 1
TGAAGACCATTGAAAGTATTGACTGATCCTGGATTCTGGTTTCTGGATCCTGGATGTCGTTGAAATTCACCGATAGTGTCCTGTTAGATATCCAGCATCAA
>CACVKW010000863.1 GCA_902749685.1 Olavius sp. associated proteobacterium Delta 1
ATTGCTTTTTCGAAATAAAGATATAGTGGAATATGCCTTGTACGTCAAGAAAAAATGGAGCACAATATATGGTGCTTAAGAAATGTGCTATGGCAGAAAAGGTTGTGAGGGGTTGTAAAAAGAGGGGAGTGGATGTGAGCATCTATCGAAATGATGGGAATTGCCCCATTTTGGGTCAATTTTGGACAGACTCATCCCTTGAACCCCCAGGGTGTCTTTTTTATTATGAGGCATACATTTCTATGGGATAATCAGGATCGCA
>CACVKW010000864.1 GCA_902749685.1 Olavius sp. associated proteobacterium Delta 1
ATGCTGGATATCTAACAGTACACTATCGGTGAATTTCAACGACATCCAGTATCCAGAAACCAGAATCCAGGATCAGTCAATACTTTCAATGGTCTTCATTG
>CACVKW010000865.1 GCA_902749685.1 Olavius sp. associated proteobacterium Delta 1
ACTCAAATAAGTTGCGCGGGTTACGCAAGAAAGCCGGCACCGATAATCAGGTTCCAGCGCTGATGGAATCTGAGATTTCATCCAAAGAATTCCGTATGAGCTGGGCGCGTTTAATACAGAAAATCTATAATATTAATCCATTACTATGCCCTAAGTGTTTGGGATCGATGAGAAAAATATCTTTTATCGAGGATGAGGAAATAATAAAAAATCCGACTCCGGGCAAATCCGC
>CACVKW010000866.1 GCA_902749685.1 Olavius sp. associated proteobacterium Delta 1
TAACAACCACCCTACATATAAGGAGGATTTTTTTCAATGACTCGTATTATTACTCACTTTATGACTCATTCTAAACCCGTTTTTGGACAAGAGTGATCTGTACCATAACTGGTATTCCTCCCCATCCCATTATAATATAACCTTATTGGTGTTGAGCGGTAATTACCGACCCCATTCTGAGTGACTTCTTTTCCTTTGCTGTTTTTGTCAGTTAGCTTGTCATGTACCCATCGCCGTATGTATCCTTCAAAGGTCGTTGCTGGAAATACATTGTTTCTGGTCACTTCTTTGCAGTTTGTACAGACTGCTTTCATTTTGTATCCCCGGTTTGAAACCGGTTTCTGCTCTTTAATTCTGTGTTCGCATTCTGGGTTGATTTCACATGTTCTTTTCACATATATCACCTGGTTGTTTTTTTTCTGATTGTCTCGTTGCCTGCATTGTTGTTTGCTGTATTAATCTAACGGGCTTTGCAAGGCGTTGGCCTTGCTTGCAGAGCGCGTAGTTTGTGTATGATAGGGCTTTTGTTGCTTTTGTGATTTGGTGCATCCAGTTGTTCCAGTAGCTCTCGAACCTCCTGGCTAAGATCCTGTGCTCCTCATCTCTTGCACCCTTGAAACCAAGATCCTTCCTGAGCTGCTTAACCTTGTCCTGCAGCTCCTGGTTGACGAGGCCGGCCCTCCTCATGACCTCTGCTTTCATGTAGCAGTCCTTGCCGAACGGCAAGAACTTCAGTTTAGGAATAGATCCGAAGGTCTTGGTGTTCTCGGACCTGTACTCATAAATGGTTGAGACGTCCTCTCGTTCAGGATCATCAAGCTCCCTCAAGACCTCAGAGAGTGCATGCATGAATTTCTGTCTGCGAGACGTAAACGGGGAAAGATTAGGAGGAGTCATCCTGTTGTAATGTTCAGTGCAAAATCAAAGACCTCATCCCTATCCATACAAAGCCCTTTATAATGAAAGTCCTTGTATTCTATCTCACAATGAATCGACTTAACCAGTTCAGTGGTTGCCTCATCAAATTCATTAGCTACTTGTTCCCAATCCGTAAAACCGTAGTTCAGGACAAACACCGCAAGACCTATCGTCAGGAAAACATAGAATCCTGCTACAGCCCAGTTTTTCACATTTTTCGAATCCATTTTCTTAGTTACACCTCACTTATATGTTTCTAACTCGAACTTCTTGTACTCAACAGTTGATATGATCATGAACAGGAACCCGATAGCCATCACTCCAGGATTCTCAAGATGCAGCCCAACAGACAACAAGAAGATGCTGCCGGCCAACCTCACATTCCACCAATTGATAACGAAATCATGTATTGAGACCATCTTGAAAGGTTCAGTTATCATCTTCTGGATAAAGACATGAATCACATCCTATTCTGTCTTGCTCATCATCATAATAAATCTCTACCATTTCTGATTTACAAATAGGACATTCCTCAAGTACATATCCATATAGTCCTCTTTTTAATCCTTCTATAAAATCATCTATTGGTCCTTCTTTTAAACCTTCAACGTTAGCATTCTTGACTAACTTAACTCTCTGCTCAATATAATCGCATTCATGACCGTGCTCTGATCCCCACCAGGAATAACCCATACGTTTAGCTTCTCTATAATTATTCGCAATAACTGCTATTCCGGATTCTGAATCTTCATGTGGTTTCCAAAAATAAGCTTTCATTCATATCAATCCTCATTTAGTTTTCTTGGTTTGATGTCCAGGTAGTCGCATAGCGTCCTCACCAACGAGGCCTCAACCATCTTTTTCTGGTACGCTCCTATCTGGTCACGAGCTGATTTGAGCGTGTAAGCCTCGTATTGCTCCCAGAAATGCTTGATCACTTCCTTCTCAGAAACATGATTCTTTACAAACCACCTCAGCAAACGCGCAAAAAGCAGCTTCATTCTTTCACCAGATCCTTCAGTCTCAACAGCTTCTTTTCTTTGAAGGCTTCCACCTTGTTTTCTAAGTTGTTCCAATCTGTGACGCTCTTTATTTGCTCAATCATGATCTCGACATCCGCTATCTCCTCAGCGAGGTCGTTCCATTTAGAATAATCCTTGTTCCAACTCCGGATCACCTTATGCGTTGCCTTGATAAGCTCGGCGGCTTCTTCCATGAGCATACCTAATTGTGTAATCAGGCCCCATTTCCTAACAGCCTTCTTGTATAATATTTTCCTTTGTCGCAAATTCATTTTATATGCATATGATTTCTCCATTTTTGGCTTGCTCGATGAAGCTCGTTTTGTCTGCTTCATTGAGCGTGCTTATGTTGACCTGTTTGGTCTGACCTTCTCGGTCCTTGACCGTGACCGGCAAGTCCTGGTCAGTGTCAGTGTTGATCGTGATGTCATCGAAATGGTCCTCCTGGACGAGCTCTATGAGGCCTTGTGTTTCCATGCTGAGTAGGGTTGAGAGCTTTGCGACCAACTCAAGTTTCGGGGAACTCGTGTAGGTCGGCAAAGCCCTCAGTATGAATTTTGGGGATCTTGATACTTCTGAGAGTATGAGCGCTTTTAGGGGCAACCTGTGGACCTCTGAGATGTCCAGGAGCCTGTCGAACTCTGCCTGCAGATCCCTTTCAGTCTCAGCCTCAGGACTGAACGTGCTGAGGAACTCAGTCATGAACTCGGTACTGTAATGTTGGGTACCATTGGTACCTAAGGGTGTGCTTGTGGTTTCCTGGCCGAGCAACTTCAACAATTCCTTTTTTTGGTTGTATTTCTGCCAGTACAGTCTTAGGCGTTCTGCCTGTAGCGCCCTGTCGTAACGTCGCTGGTCTCGCTTTAAGGCGGCCCAATCATACACGCGCTGATCCTCTATTCGGTGACGCAGCAGCATGTCCGGATCATCGATCCACTCAGCACACACACTGAGGATCTCGTTGTTCACCTTCAGGCTGACGCTCTTGGCCTTGAACAGCAACAGCTTGCCCCACATGATCATATCGATGCTTGATTGTTCTTTTTGGGAAAGTTCGGCTTTTAGGCGGGATTCTAACTCTGAAAGGTCATCATCGGAAAGATTGTTCCAATCCAGGCGCTCAAGATTTTGTTGGTCCATGTTTTATTTTGTGTTTTCTGATTCCGTGTTTATACGCTATTCCGCGCACAGCGCTTGCAGACACTTCCACGTTAAACTCTTTCAAGATCAGGAAAGATATTTCATAAGATTTCTTCTTACCATAATGCTTTTTGACAAGAGCAATCACGCCAGGAGAGTTTTTCCTTCTCATTTTTTATTGTGGATTTATTTCGGCAGGTTCTTCTCCTTCCTTGTGTTTTTTTATTGGGTTCCAGCACTGTATTTTTAGTGCGAAACTATATTTTTCGTCTTCTGGCAACCGCTCGAAATCCTTGTACAGCGCGTCTGCCTTCGTGATTGTGGGCATGATTTCTTACCTCCTATTGTCTGTTGAATTTTATCTTTCTTGGGAAAAGGCGGTTTAAGTCTCGCCGCGTCCTCAATTATCTGGATAAGCTCCTTGCTATTCATTTTTTACGGGAAAAATCTTTTTACGATGTCTGAGGGATCATCCTCAGGCTTCTCCTTCGTTGACAAATGCCCGCCGCAAACCTTGCAAGCGCTGTGACCAACACCAGGATCATACTTGAAGCCCCTCATCTCCTGGCAACCCAAGCAATACCTCATGCTCCCAGGAGGCCTCTTAAGCCTCTTGCCTCGCTTCTTAGACGCCCTGCCATATGGTGTCGGGATACTCATGCCTTGATCACCCGATGTAATTCCTATCTTCTTTCTCAAGTTTGACTTTGTGATCCTGAGATTTTCTCGGAACAATCTTCATCTTGTAAGGCATCCCGCAATTCTTGCACCTGAACGAAATCACGAGACCACTGATCTTATGACCTGTTACTCCCCATTTAATATCATCAACATGGCCACAAGCTGAACACTGGTACTTTGTCATCGGATCACCCAAGCCTCGAACAATTAAAGCCATTAAGCGCGTCTATGGCCTGCTGAGCCTGCAACTCGTTATAGATGATGTTGACATCAATCCCGTTCGTCAGCAGAAACAACAAAAAGCCCGCTGCTATGCAGACAGGAACCAGCCAAAATAAATGTATGTTTTTCAATTTTTCACCTCTTTGTTCATGTTTCTTTTGACAGCATTTCCATCACGTCATTCAGGCTGAAAATATCAGTCTTTATGCTCTTAATGTTCCCGTTCATCTGATCAATTTCGATTTCTGCAGCCACTTTTCATTCCACCGGATCAACGCGCACATTGTCACCAATATCGTAATTGTCCCTGTCCTTTTTTGGGACCTCTACGTGTTTCCTGCCCTTGTTTCCGAAACCTGCGACCTTCCCTATGAATCCTTTCTTTTTGCCGTCTTTCTTTCTTGCCATGTCCACATTTGTGGACACGCTCATATAAATACTTTTCGGAACTCCAGAATATAAATCTCAATCGGAACTAAAAAATTATGCCTCAAAAACCATTACATAAGACAAGGGCAACAGTGCTATCGCTGCAAAGGTTGAGTTTAAACTTAACTTATTGATATCATTGATTAATTGCTTGACTTCTGCGCATAGTATCAATACAATAATGTCAACTAATCTATGAAGGGAGGGCAGATGAAATCTCAGAAAAGGATCACTAAAGAAACACTGAAAGGGATCTGTGCAGCACACCAAGAGCTCACAGAGATCCAAGACAACCAGGCCAAGAAAACCGGCACATCAGACACGCTCGGTGCCTACTTCAACAAGAAGCTTCAGGAACTCGAAAAAGAATTTATGGAGGACGCAAAAGTATGGTTTCTAAACAGAAAAAAATAGATCACCCGATGTTCAGAGGGAAACACCTCAGGAAACTTAGGGACGGTAAAATCATCCTGCCACCAGCCATAAAACTGGCCCTGCAAGGCCAAAAAATCTTTCTCATCACAAGGAAGAACGCTCGACACATCGTCCTGGTATTCGAGGACCAAGAACTGCCGACCTACGTCGAGCACAACCCTAAACCCTACACATCACTTCAACTAACGACGGTCGGAAAAAAAGACCACACCCTCAAGATACCTAAAGGAATACTGGGTGTCAGCGGCCTCAAGGACTGCCAATTAATACTGGTCGGAATACTGGACTCACTCGAAATCTGGGACAAAGAAATCTATGACAAAGAAATGGACGACGACATAATATTCTGAAAGGAGGGAACCCAAAAACCATGGCACCAATACCGTCAATAGGATGGGTAGCGGGAACATTCACCATATGGTTCATCCTCACACTCCTGATGCGCCACCCAGGAATAGCAGCCATAAGCACAGCCATCATAATGACCATATTTTTCCCGCTAACCTGAAAGGAAAAAGGTGAAAAAGGGAAATGATAGGATTAATCAAAGACGCGTTCAAAGACTTCAACATGCTGCTGAACGGACACGACCAAAAAAAACAACCATTCTCCGCCACCGTCAAAGCCCCAAACCTTTACCCATGGTACGACCCGTTTGGAGTAACGACCGGAGCAACTAAGTCCAACCCCCTGCGACCTCAAAACACTCCGGTCGTGCTCCCGACAAAAGGATACCACGGCACAGTCTGGCACGCAGCAAACGACATATTCCATAACGAAAGATTCATCCTTGGAACTGAAAACTCGTTCTGGATAGCAGAATCATTCAACGAGGCAGTAGGTTATGCCAATGGAAAAACAAACGGCCTTAACGAAGGGCTAATCATAGAGTTCAGGATCAGCCCAAGCGCCACGTACCTGTACAAAGCCAAACCTTCACAAGGGTACTGGACCATCAAGATCCCGAACCCGCAACCAAGAACCTATTATTCAATGCCGGGAATCAAGCCAGTAGCGATGTACGACATAAACAAGAACATTCTGCGCACCAAAGTACCTGACCAGCAAGGTCAGTTTCCGCCAATAAAAAAAGGGGAAATCAATAATGGATAACCAAAGAATCCAAGATGCAGGAAGCATCGTCCAAGGAATCTGTTGGGCTGGCATCAATAGCTACGCGGTTGTGGGAGTATACAACTCATGGAAAGGATTCGACGTAGAAACAGGCAACCCAGTTCAAATCTGGATCGACACAGGAAACCTTCACTCACATGATACTGAGGACAGGCTCACAGGCAAAAACGTCATCGCGTTCCTGCAGGAAACAAAACCCTCAAACCTCAATGATGCAAACCTGACAGCAGGCATAGGACCGAACGATTTCATATTCCATCCT
This sequence comes from Olavius sp. associated proteobacterium Delta 1, assembly GCA_902749685.1. GTDB lineage: Bacteria > Desulfobacterota > Desulfobacteria > Desulfobacterales > JAFDCJ01 > JAFDCJ01. The sequence goes on from CACVKW010000866.1 coordinate 6,244, forward strand.
ATGCAGCCAGCCGCCAACCACATAGTTGAAGCTGACGCAGACCTCATCATGATCCTGGACATGATCGTCACCCAGAAGCCGAGCGATTTCACCCGCCAGCCTCTCGAATTCAGGCGGCATGCGATCCAGCCAAACGACGGATTCCTCGTGCCAGTAAGGTGCTGCAGGACCCAGAAAACATATTTTTATCAGGTCCTCAACGACGCCAGATTAGGATACGTCTGCGCCCCGAATCCAGTGATCCGGAACTACACTAAACTCAGGGAAGAGACCACCTACGCAGTCAGCGTATTCAACAAAATCCAGTACAGGGACGAGCACGCACCGGCATGCCCGTACTGTGGGTGGACTGACGCAGTTGAATGCGAAAACTGCGGAGCAATACACTGCATACCGAGATCAGGCCAGACCTTTATGGGAAATGGAGTCTGCTTAGGAGAACCGACGCACACCGAGAACATCCCGATTCAGTGTCCTTCATGCGGAGCTAAGGCCATGCACGAACACCATTTTTACCCAGTACCGGAAAACGCGAGGAATCCGAAACTCCACGGAGACTCACTAATATAAAAAAGGAATTGATTGATGGACCCAATCATCGGCATCCCCCTCATGTTTTTAGGTGGGAAAGCCATAGTCTCAGGCCTTGAAAAAGTCAGGCAGAGCTACATAGACAACCACGCAGTTCAAGCCGTTGACGTTGCTCCAGCTGCCCAAAACCAGGTAGGCACACAGGTCCTGCAACAGCAGCAACACAGACCTCAACCGCTGACTCCAGGACCAATAGCTCCATCACAAGGATACCACGGAACAGGCCCGATTGCTGGTCACGATATTTTCCATAACAAAAGGTTTGTGCCTGGAGTCGAGAGCTCCTTTTGGATTGCCGAAACATTCCAGGAAGCACAGCACTACGCATACAAGGAAGAAGGCACTAACGGGGTGATCATTGAATTCTTAGTAGACCAGAATTCCAACTGCCTTGAGAAAGCCGAGACTCACCACCCATACTGGATTGCAAAAGTAATAGATGCTGACCCATACGCATATTACTCAATGCCAGGATTATACCCAACAGCTCTTTACAGGATAGATGGAGTGCCGATCTCGTCAAAGCAACCACCTATATTCAGAGCCTAAAACCTATAAGCAAGAAAGGAGAGTCATTATGTGCAATTTTGTCAACAAAGCGAACGTCTCAAAGGCCAACGGCAGAAACACAGCGGAGGTCTACCCGAAACAAAGCCAGAATCTGCCCTACGAATCGGTGAAACCTTTCCATTGTGCATGGACTAAGGAGCCTCTCACCCCAGAATATGTTCTGCAGACTGGTCTGACACCTAAGGCCTTCAGCGAGGAGATCTATCAGAACATCATCAACAACAAGCGCCCGAACTGTTTCCTGTGCGGCGAAGGCCTCAGCCAACAAAAACAGTCAGCACAACACAGCCAGCACAGAGAGATCTCGAACCATATGTGCCCTGAATGCGAGGAATACATGGGCCTGATCTACAGAAAGGTTGCCGGCCAGGACAACTCGTTCCTGCTGGACGAACAGCGCGTCAGCAGACCGGCTCTGCCCCCTCCTACAGCGGAGCATAATGAAGATCCGGACGTGATCGACGCCGAGTTCCGCGAAGTCACTCCCCAGGCGCTTCCTGGAGGGGCTTATCCCGCAATCGGATACCAGCCTATGCAGTCTCTTGATGATATGTTCAGCCAGACGCCTCAGAAACAGATGGTGCCGGTCCCAGTGGGCAAGTTACACTAAACGTTCAATAATCCTCTAAAACAAAGAAAGGCCTGGACAAAAAAGTCCGGGCCTTTTCTGTTTCGGTGTTCCCTAAATGTCCCAGACCTGCCCGTCTTGATAATAACCAAATTAGTGTGCTTCACGAGAAATCTCGATAATTCGTTGATAAGTGACAAAAAGAAGAAACTTTTAACATTATAGGCCAAGACGATGGTTTGGTTAAATGTGTTGACTTATCAAATGGTTATGGTAGTTTAAATCGAAATTCCCCAAACTTTCAAGAAAACAGACAATACAGCCTCAATTAGGGCTTTTCTGTTCTTACGTAGATTTCCACTGAATAACTAAGTTAGGTGCAAAGAGGACGTAAACTATGGATGAACTTGAACCTTCAGAAATACGGCAAATAAGTTCTGCCGATGATATTGATAGACTGTATCGAAAAAAAGAAAAAGAAGCTCGGGTTAAGCGGGAAGCTAGAAATCAAGATTTAAAGTTAGCTGCAAAACAAATCGAGATGCTTACCGAGGCTAATGACTTAGCGACTAAAGCTCACATTGAGGCTCAGCAGTCCAAGGCTGAAAGTGAAAAGTCTGCTAAAAGAGCATTCTATGCAAATGTGATAGCCACTGCCTCATTGTTAGTTGCCATTGCCTCACTCATTTATGTTTATGTTTCAAGTGGCAACTAACAAGAGCATGCAGACGGACCAAATGACCGATGCGCGATCATTTGGCCGCTGATCCGGGGCGAACCCCGCGGTAAACGAGTGGGTTAGGCAACATTTCAGATTTCACGTCCCTGTTTACTTCTTTATTACTTTAATATTTCCACAACTAAAAGGAGAAA
>CACVKW010000867.1 GCA_902749685.1 Olavius sp. associated proteobacterium Delta 1
TGCCTGAGATCGTTGCTTTTTCCGGGCTGATGCTGGATGCTTGATACTCGATGCTGGATATCTAACAGGACACTATCGGTGAATTTCAACGACATCCAGGATCCAGAA
>CACVKW010000868.1 GCA_902749685.1 Olavius sp. associated proteobacterium Delta 1
AACCTGATTTCTAAATCACTAATTTCCCGTTTATAACTGCCTGTTTTTATTAAAGGCAGTATTTGATTTTCAAATTATTTTGGACAGCAATGATTTCAAATATCTGTGAGAGCATTTTTCGCTTCTGCATAAATGTACAAAAATCGGCATCAAATACAAAAGCTCGGAGTAATTTATGACGTTGATAGTCTTGCCCTGCGAGAAAATGAAGTAGGACTACATTTAGGAGATTCTCAATATCAAGTGCGGCTTCAATTATTTCTGATCGGTACTTTTTAAATTGCTTATATTTTGCCAGATTTTTTTCTTGTAACTCAGGATTATCTAAGAATTCTTTTGTAGGATGAGAAAATCCCCATCTTTCCCATTCCATTGTACCAATCTCCTTTTATTAGGGAAGCCCAACGTCTGCCAGTGAGCAGCGGCCCAAATTTATGCCAACCTTGCACGGCCCTTACGGTGAACCGCTATCTTCACGCCGTCTGCTCAACTGGTTTGTTGGGCAACTTGCTCAGACCAAGGCTTAATTTTTTGTATTACATTATTCAAAGTACGTTCTGCAACTTCAGTATCGTGTGCTGCTTGAGCTCGCAACCAGTACCCATTGGACAAGCCGAAAAAACGACATAACCGCAAATCAGTATCGGCTGTAACAGAACGTTTTCCAGAGACAATTTCGCTGATGCGCTGGGCAGGGACACCAATTTCCTTGGCCAAACGATACTGGCTAATACCCATAGGTTTGAGAAACTCTTCCAGAAGAATTTCACCAGGTGTGATAGGTTTAAATAGGTTCATAGCAAATCCTCCTCAGTGGTAATCAACTATTTCCACATCTTCCGCACCTGCATCCGTCCAACAAAAACAGACACGCCACTGACTATTAATACGAATGCTGTGTTGGCCGGAACGGTCACCTTTGAGTGCTTCAAGATGATTTCCGGGCGGAACTTTCAAATCATCAATGCGATTTGCGATCTCAAGCTGTCTGAGTTTACGCCGTGCAACATTTGCAATATTTACAAATCGTTTGACACGCTGGCCTTTTGAGAGCGCTTCTGTGTATTTGCATTTAAAAGATTTTATCATGTGATATAATAACGCATGGCATGATTAACGTCAAGCGTGACTATTGATGTCCAACGTTTTAGGGATATGCGGAATTGGGGGTAAACAGCGGTGGCGTTTGAGAAAAGATGATCTTCCGATATGCCACCGAATTGTGACTATCCTAAGAAACCACCAAATCCGTATCATCCCTTTGTTGGACATAGCGCGGGTTCATGG
>CACVKW010000869.1 GCA_902749685.1 Olavius sp. associated proteobacterium Delta 1
ATCCAACTTCGCTGCTGCAATGAAGACCATTGAAAGTATTGACTGATCCTGGATTCTGGTTTCTGGATCCTGGATGTCGTTGAAATTCACCGATAGTGTCCTGTTAGAT
>CACVKW010000870.1 GCA_902749685.1 Olavius sp. associated proteobacterium Delta 1
ACAACCTGATTTCTAAATCACTAATTTCCCGTTTATAACTGCCTGTTTTTATTAAAGGCAGTATTTGATTTTCAAATTATTTTGGACAGCAATGATGTATCGGATCTACTGACTTCTATCATCAATGCAATATCAGCCAGTACCGATGCTGTCATACTGTGTTCTTTCAATAGTTTACCACCTACTTCGCGTGTATCGCACCACTCCTTTACCAGTTCGTAGCAATTACGCATGATACCGATGGCATGTGCTGAGGAACCAATATTCCCGGCATTCATAAACATTCTAGCTGCTATGGCATCATCTCCGGGTTTTGGGTTAGCTCGATTTTCTTTAGGCACCCGAACATTGTCAAACCAAATGTCACTGTTCTTATCACCTGACATACCCGCCTTCCGGTAAGGTTCACCTTGTTTAACACCAGGTGTATCGGCAGGCACATAAATTATTGCGAAAGCCTCATCATCTTCCACGCCGGGGTTGGTAGTACAAAATACAGCGAATATATCAGCAAGACCGCCAGAATTCGTAGGCCATAGCTTATGACCATTTATTACCCATTCATCACCATCAAGTTCAGCGGTTGTGGCAATATACTTTCCATGCGTTCCATCAATATTTTCAACATCCGATCCGCTTCTTGCATCAGTGATTGCTGCACATCCGACAAACAGCCTATCAGTTTGGCAGGCAAGGGGGGCGAACTTCTCAATCAGGATTGGATTCGGGTTTGGAGCTAACATGGGCATAAATGTCCAATTGATGCAACCAGCAGCTGTAGATAAGCCGGAATCGCCCCTGCTCATTTCTTCATTGCATAGGCAAGCGGTAATCAAATCCGATTCCAAACCACCGTATTCTTTTGGCCATGGTGCGCACTGCAAACCAAAATCTAGCATGATTATTTTTAACAGTTTGTCGTATATCTTGTGATCTTTCCAATCCTCATCAAGCTCATGCCGAACTGGAATTATTTCCTTTTCTACAATCTCCCGACAACTTTCAACGATTCGTTTTGTTTCGTCACTAATCCATTCCAGCGGTAATGAAAACTTGTCTTCAAATTTCATCATCAATGTCCTTTTCAATATGTTAAGTACTTTTTTATCGGCTTCATCAATCTCGTTCCAACAGGTTTCTTGACTGGATGATAGATAGGAATTTGATTTAACCGGCATCGAGTATGCCAAAATGTTGCTTGTGCGTCAACACGATATTGAATACAGTATATTGTGTGGTGTAAAATTTGATCGAAGTCTTTTGTAATTATTTGGCCGGCCGGCATTGGAAAACAACAGTCATACATTATGACGTGACGTCAAATTTGTTCAGTCGTCCATTATGCTTCAATTTTTATACATTAAAGGTTACTATTGCAAGTTGTAGCCAGACAATCATCAGCGAATATGGATATTGCATCAAATAGGGGGATCGTGTCCCGGTTTGGACTTCTATGATTAAATCTATAATTCTCAAGTATTTTGAGGAACCACTACATGTTGAGATTGTTCGACAGACAGGAAAAGTTTACATTCCGTGCCTTAGCCAAATCCTGACGATATTCTGATTTAATGTTATTTTTGTTCAGCTAATCCTTACTTCCAGTGAATCGCCGGCGCCTTCCTCTCTGGCAATCGATGATACTTAAACTTGGGATACCCTATCATCATCGGGTAGAACCAGGTGTGTCCCTCGGGCAGTCCCATGGGTTCCACCAACTCGGGGGTGGCCAGC
>CACVKW010000871.1 GCA_902749685.1 Olavius sp. associated proteobacterium Delta 1
AGCATCAAGTATCAAGCATCCAGCATCTGCCCGGAAAAAGCAACGATCTCAGACATAACGGCCAGGCTAGATGACAAGAATTTATGCAATGTTAGGGTTTATTCTACAATCTTCAATGGCCTTCTTGAAACGAATTGCGAAAACAGGCTGAATATGTTAGACACGGCTCAAAAAGTCAACTCTAAAAATGATTATTCAGATTTATGAAATACAAACTCCGGCTGAAGCGGTGGTCATGATCGAGCTGGGGGTGGATCATATCGGCAGCGTGATTGTCAGTGAAGTGGAATGGAAAATTCCCGCAGTTAAAGAGACGCTGGCTGCCGTCCGATCCGCCTCGGCAAAAAGCAGTTTGATACCCCTGTTTAACACGCTGGATTCGGTTCTACGCACGCTGGATTATTATCAGCCGGATATTGTCCACTTCTGTGAAGCCTTAACGGATCATCCGGATGTTCGGTCGTATTGCCGGCATTTAATTGCGCTGCAGCAGGATGTAAAAAAGCGATTACCGCAGATCAAGATCATGCGTTCCATTCCAATTGGACAGTCTGGAAAAGATAACTCGATTCCCACACTTGAATTGAGCAAGAAATTTGAACCATACAGCGATTTTTTCCTGACCGACACGATGCTGGTAAACCAATCGGGGATAATTGATGACAGCCAGCCTGTACAGGGATTTGTCGGTATCACCGGTCTAACCTGCGACTGGAATGCGGCCGCCAGTCTCGTGGCGTCCAGTCGGATTCCGGTCATCCTGGCCGGAGGTGTCTCACCCGCCAATGTATCTGACGGTATTAAGCGGGTCCGACCGGCTGGTGTGGACAGTTGCACCCTGACCAACGCGCTGGATAAAAATGGCCACCCGATTCGTTTCAAAAAAGATCCCCTAAAAGTGAGGCAGTTAATTGAAGCGGTCAGGGAGGCAGAAAAAGTTTGAGTAGGTTCAAGGGTTCAGGGTTCAAAGGTTCAGGGGTTTAGGGTATACGGTAGAAGGCTGCAAAAATTGGCACACGGCGCACGGCAAACGGCGCAGGGCCGAGGATGGAAGCATTTTATCAGAGTGCAGCGCTTCCGCATTTCGAAATTTTGCGGTTCGCTTATCCCGGGGTTCTGCTCCTCCCCCCTTCCTCTTACAGGCTATGGAGGGCAGGCAGGAATGAGCGGTTCAACGGATATAGGTGAAAGGCAACTTTGAACGCTGAACCCTGAACCTCGGAACCAACAAAATAGAAGAGAGGGCGTAACCAATATGATAGAAAGCGGAGATCTCAAAAAAGGGCGTAAAATTGAAATCGATGGCGAACCATTTGCGATTGTTCAATTTGAATTTACCAAACCCGGCAAAGGCCAGGCACTTTATAAGTGTAAATTGAAAAACATGGTTACCGGGGCTCAATTTGATAAGACGTTTCGATCCGGTGAAAAATTCAAGGAACCGGATCTGGCGGAACAGGAAATGGAATACCTGTATTCGGATGGTGACCGTTACTGCTTTATGAATACATCCACCTACGACCAGGAATTTTTGACCGAAGATCAAATCATCGACGCAAAAAATTTCCTCAAAGAAAACACGCTGTGCAATATATTGCTGTTTGACGGTAACCCCATTGGAATTTCCCTGCCGATTTTTATCAACTTAAAGGTCGAGAAAACCGATCCCTGGGTAAAAGGAGATACGGCGTCCGGTGATTCGAAACCGGCCACCCTGGAAACAGGCCACATTCTTCAGGTGCCGCCGTTTATCGAAGAAGGCGAACTTTTAAAAATCGATACCCGCACCGGTGCGTATGTTGAGCGCGTGAAGGAATGAAATTAAAAGCGAATATCGAATATCGAATAATGAATTTCGAATGTCGAAGTATAGAATTTTGTCATTTTTAAGTTAGGAAAGGCGGAGCGCAGCGATTCCTCCCTTCGAAATTCGATATTCTGCGGTTCTGCGGTTCGCTTTTCTACTGATTATGCCCAATGAATCAGGGCTTGTACGACAGTATTAAAGTCAAGATCCATGAGCATTACCAATCATCCCCCACCTAAAGTAAAAGAGTACGTTCAGTCCCTCGTTAAATCCGAGCGTCTGGGGTCTCAGGTGGTATTTCATACTGTTTTACCTGAAAAACCCGCGCTCTGGTCGAATGTAAAATCGAATTGGTCACCCGAGATCCGCCAGGCACTCAAAGTCCGGGGAATCCGCAAATTATATCAACATCAAGTCCAGGCCATCGAGTTAATTCAAAGCGGTCGGCATGTTGTCGTCGCCACACCAACAGCCAGCGGCAAAACTCTGATCTATAACCTGCCGACGCTGGAAAAATTTCAGAAGGAAAATCACGCCAAAAGCTTATATATTTTTCCGTTAAAAGCACTGGCACAGGATCAACTGCGGGCTTTTGAACGCCTGGCCGTCCACTTCGCTAAAAAAATGCCGACGGCTGCGATTTATGATGGTGATACATCAGCCTACCGCCGAAAACGTATCCGAGAAGCACCCCCCAACGTGATTTTAACCAATCCCGATATGCTGCATCTTTCCTTTTTGGCCCATCACCGCAAGTGGCAAGCGTTCTTCAAAGATCTTAAAACGGTCGTGATTGATGAAGTCCACACATACCGCGGGGTGATGGGGTCGCATGTGGCCCAAATTTTCAGACGTTTGCAGAGATTATGTCAGCGTTACGGAGCCGCACCGACCTTCATTTTCAGTTCCGCCACGGTCGCTAATCCGGCCCGACTGGCCGGGCAACTGACCGGCCTTAAAGTAGCGGCAATAACTGAATCAGGGGCACCGCGCGGCAAACGCCATCTGATCTTTATAAATCCGGAAACCGGCCCGGCTCAGACGGGCATACTGCTTTTAAAAGCAGCGCTTCACCGCAATCTTCGAACGATCGTTTATACCCAATCACGCAAAATGACCGAGCTGATTGCCATCTGGGCCGGTGATCAGACCGGTGACCTGGCTGAACGCATCTCTGCCTATCGTGCAGGATTTCTGCCCGAAGAGCGGCGGGAAATTGAGGCCCGGCTCGCAAGGGGCGAACTTCTGGCGGTTATCTCAACCAGTGCCCTCGAATTGGGAATCGATATCGGTGATTTGGATCTTTGCCTTCTGGTCGGCTATCCCGGCTCAGTGGTTTCCACCTGGCAACGGGGCGGCCGCGTCGGTCGCAGCGGCCAGGATTCCGCCTTGATCCTGATTGCCGGAGAAGATGCCCTGGACCAGTTTTTCATGCGAAATCCCGAAAATTTTATCAATCGGGAGCCGGAATCAGCGGTGGTCAACCCTTATAATTTGCACATACTGGCCAAACATTTGGAATGCGCCGCTGCCGAACTCCCCTTGAAAACTGATGAACCGTGGGCCAGCAATAAATATACCCGCGCGAGCATCGAATATCTCGAGAAAAGCGGCCTCCTGTTGCGTAGTGCCGATGGCGGTGAGCTGTATGCCCGGCGAAAGTTACCGCACCGCGAGGTGGATATTCGGGGAACCGGCAACCGCTATCAGATCGTGGACAAGGGGACGGGGAAAAGCCGGGGAGAAATCGATGAGTTCAGAGCCTTTCGCGAAACCCATCCCGGGGCGATCTACCTTCATCGCGGAGACAGCTATATTGTCGACTCGCTGGATTTGAGCACCAGGACCATAACCGTGGTTGAAGCCGATGTGGATTATTACACCCAGGTGAGAGGCTACAAGGAAATTGAGATCCTGGATATCGATGGCAGTAAACCGGTCTGGGGCACCACTGCCTATACGGGAAAAATCAAGCTGACGGATCAGGTCACTGAATATGAAATCCGACATATCTTCACCAAAAAATTGATAAAAAAAATAAATCTGGATCTTCCGCCTCAAATTTTTGAAACTGAAAGTCTCTGGTTTAGGATACCCCGCCGGATATACCGCGCTGCCGAATCCGGCAATCTGGATTTTATGGGAGGCATTCACGCCATGGAACATGCGGCCATCGGCATCTTCCCGCTTCTGGTACTGGCGGATCGCAATGACCTTGGCGGATTGTCAACCCTTTTTCATCCGCAGCTAAACAGTGCTGCAGTGTTTATCTACGACGGTATTCCCGGCGGGGCAGGAATAAATCGCGAGACCTTCAGCCGTGCTGAAAACTTGCTGGAAAACACCCGGGGGATCATTGCAGGATGCGCCTGTGATGCCGGATGTCCATCATGTGTCCACTCGCCCAAATGCGGATCCGGCAATCGGCCGATTGATAAACAGGCGGCGATCTTCATATTGGATAGACTCAAACACACGCCCCAGACCGATCTTTCTGCAGATGAGAATAATTTGCAGCCGCAAAGCCCTGTTTCCCGGGTGGTCGCAAGGCCGTCAAGAATACTGCACTATGGCGTATTTGACCTTGAAACCCAGCGTTCAGCGGCTGAAGTCGGCGGCTGGCACCGCGCCGATTTAATGAAGATAAGTTGTGCCGTGCTCTATGATTCAAAGCAGGACCGTTTTATCGATTTTATGGAAAACCGGGTCGGCCGGTTTATTGATCGCCTGCAAACGTATGACCTGGTTATTGGGTTTAACATCAAGCGCTTTGACTATCAGGTGCTCAAGGGATATTCTGATTTCAATTTCCAGAATCTGAAAAGCTTGGACATTTTGGAAGATGTCAAAAAATATTTAGATTTTCGATTGTCGCTGGCTCATTTGGCCTCGGCAACTCTGGGGGAAAGTAAATCCGCGGATGGTCTGCAGGCCCTGCAATGGTGGCAGGAGGGGCGCATCCTGGAGATTATTCAGTACTGCCGTCAGGATGTCAAAATCACCAGAGACCTTTATCGCTACGGCCGAGATAACGGGCATTTGATTTTTAAGGACAAACAAAATCAAATGATGCGAATCGCGGTGGATTGGCAGTGAATTGGAATGACGATTGACGAATGTCGAATGACAAATGATAGAATCCTCATAAAAGCGAACCGTAGAACCGCAGAATATCGAATATCGAATGTCGAAGGAATGCATTCTGTCAATTTAATATAAAAGATAGAGCGCAGCGATTCCCTCCTTCGACATTCGTTATTCGACATTCGATATTCTGCGGCCTTTAGATCACGTCTTCAGCGTGATTCGTTTTTTCCGGCTTAGATTGGATGTGCCGAATAAGTTGACTCAGATCCGTCACGATCAGATCCGGTGTCAGACGCCGGCAGCGGGGATCATCGGTTCGCAACCGTAACGATCGCCCATCCCCGGCAAAAAGCGCAGTTTGGAATCCGGATTTTTGGGCAGGGTAAATATCGTTGAGCATATCGTTTCCGATGTAAAGGACCGATGCGGGCTGAATCTGTTTTTCTTTAAGTTTATCAGCAGCCATTTTAAAAAGGGCCACCGTCGGTTTGGCCATTTCGAAGCAATACGAATAAAAGATTAGATCAGGACTAAATCCCAGACCGACCGGATCAGAATCTAAAAACCAATTGAACAAATAGGGTGTATAAAATTGGGCATTGGATATGATTCCCATTAATAGACCCTTTTGCCGGCAGGTCGACAGCAGATCGGCTAGATTGGGCATGGGATATACGGGATTGGAAATTAATTCAAATTCCGCTGCAAATTGTCTGACGCTGTCTTGATCCTTCGGCTGCAGCACCTGCCGCCAGATCCGGTCGATCTTAACTTCGGGAAAATCGATGCCTTTGAGGTGCAACTCTAGATGTCTGGCTTTTACGGCGCCGTGCAATTCGTCCAGCAATACCCGGGGTGATTTCTGAATTTCATGTTTTGCCAGTAAGAACTTGATTTCCTCCATTTGCGGCGAATCTTGTTCTGCCAGACTGATGTCTCCCGATCCGCTGACAAACAGCGTGCCGTAGATGTCGAAGAGCACACACCGAATATCATGAGTTAAATCGCCTGCCGGTGCAAAAGATGTTGGAATCGGTTTCAGACGGCGAATATAATTTTGAATGGACTTTTTTTCTATCATGAAAATAGCTTTAGTAGAGCTACAAAAGAATGACTAAAATGACTAAAATTAAGGTATTCTATCGATTAAATTAAAAGAGCGCCGGCAGATTCTTTCTATGTGACTTTGCGAATATTAAGCTTGCTGGCGGCCAAATCTAGTGCGTTCATATAAAATAGTAAGATGGAGCATCGCGACGCCATAATTTTAGGCAATTTACAATTTTAGTTCATTTCAGCTCATTTTTCCTCTTCGTAATCACGCCACTTGAGCAGGCTGAATTTCTCCAGATTGAAAAAAGATGATACCAGAACATTTTTGTCTATATTTTGTTTGATCGGAATAGTGCTCACCTTCTGATATACATTCATCAATTTCTTAGTGTACGCGCTCGGGTTGTATGCACGTAAAATAGCCAGTTTGTTGTTGGCGATTAATCCGTTTTTGTCGGAAACAGTACCCGGAGCTGCCAGAAAAGGATTGATCTGGATCAACCTGGCTGAATCCCTGCCACGCGGAATTAAGCGTAACATAACCCTTTTCTGAGATGACTCGTCCAGCAACCCAAAATCGACTACCCCATCTGATGTTATATGATCGAAGGCGTCCCGCAGGCGGGCATTTTCAATGGAGAAATTAAACAGCGCACAGGTCTTTAATACGCAATCATGCCACTTGTCGCGAAATTGTCGCAGGCCAATCCAATCAATGGGAACATATAGGCCGGTATATAGATGATCAAGACGGATACCGTTGCTCTCGAAATCACGACAGATATCGGCAAGCTTTCGTCCCCAAAGCAATTTACCAAATAGCCAGGGTTCTAAAAAAGAAAATCCGAATCCTTCGGTAATACTGGTTGAAATCAGCAAACCGGCAGACAAAACCAGAGCCTCGAAATCGTGGCTCAACCCCTGATCAAATGCTACATTTAAGTTCTGATCCCGCACAAAATTTTTCCATGCACGGTAGCTTTTTATATCCGCCGGGCTATTGGGTGGTAGGGTGATCTGCACGGTTTGTCCCGCCTCCAAAAACAGGGATAACAAAATGGCCTCCCCGACATTTTTGCGCCGGATGGCCCGGATCGGGTATACTGCCGTGCCGTCTTCAATCTCAGGTTTTTTGGCAATATTGGGGATGGTGACGGTGTTTTCCATCAGGTGCAAGCCGTCTTGTTTTAAACCGGATTTAAGCAAAATTTGATAATCACGCTGATTGATAACTCCATAATGGCAATCGGCCGGGTAGGGGTCAGAATAATAAGCAAGCGGTCGTCCGTCCTCTGCAAAGTCATGAATTTGTAAAAGCAGACTGAGGCCTTCTTGCTGCAATAGTTTTAAAATAGCCAAAAAATGTCGATTTTTGGCCAGGGTCGGGTTGTGAACATGAAGTATGTCACACGGCCCCTTAAATTTGCAGCGAATGGCCTTGATGATTGCCCGAGCCGCATCAACCGGCTTAAACGTGCCGTTATAATCACTGCTGTAGCCAAGCTCGGGGATGTGGACAGTAGCGGCATCCAAGGGTGTCTGCGGCGTTTGCCCGGTAATTACAAGTTGCTCAGTCTGCCGGCCGATGGCCGATAATTGCTGCTTTAAAACGGTGGTCACGCCGCCGGTTTTGAGGTGATAATGCAGATAGGCAATTTTCATGCTTTCAGATATATCACCTATTTAGCGAAGAATCCATGGGCCAGATAGAGTTTTGCTAGTTTAAACAACCAAGTATACTTTGTATAGTCAGTCAAGTCCTCGTTACATAAGATTTTATTCGGCATCTGGTGCGGGCAGGTCGGTTTTTTTGTCAATTTTAATAATTCTGGTTTTACTAAGGCTTAGATCATGAAACTGCAGTTTTGTCGGACCGATGTCGATGATATCAAGATCGTTGAGGATGCTGGAATGTTTAATCAATTGATCATTGATTTTGGGCTTGGACATCCCGCCAACATAGCTTATGTAAAAACCATCGGGTCTTTTACTGATGGTGATCGATGTTTGTCCGACCCACATACCTTTAATCACAATGTCGGATTTTGGATCCTTTCCGATTTTGGTAATCTGGTTGGACAGCTTAATTTTACCGCTTCCACCGGCTAAAAAGGCCAAACCACCGGCTGAGTCTGTCGTATCATATTTGATGAGAGGTCTGGGGACATTCGGCTCACTCTTTTTCATCATGGAGCGATACTGACTCGTATCCATTACCATGGTTTGATCAATTTTATCGGAACCGTTATCAGGTATCTGCTCATCAGCGGTATATTTAAAAGCAAGCGAATGCTTACCGATGTTGATAACGTCGCCGTTCTTAAGCCAGTGTGAATTGATTATCTTCTCATTGACAAATGATCCGTTTTTACTTTGCAGGTCAATTAGCACGAATTCGTCACCCACCGAATCAATTTTGGCATGATGTCCTGAAACCGCCAGGTTTTCAATCACCACGTCATTATTTTTACGACGGCCAATGGTCAGAGATACACCCTTTTGCAGCTGATAAACATCAATGGCCGTATTTTTGAATTTTACAGTTATAATCGGCATCCTAATGCTCCTGGGAGATTACATTTTTCCGTTCGAGAAGTATTTGGAAAAAAATCTGGTGGTGGTGGCCTTCATGCGGCTAAAATTTAACCGGGAATTTTTAATCATCTTGACCTTAAGCACGATCGTGGTCACATTGTCATCACCACCGCGATCATTGGCCAGTTTCACGAGTTTCTGACAGGCCGTGTCCAATCCATTCTGAATGACCAGCTCGAGGATTTCATCCGGTGACGCTTTATCGCTTAAACCATCAGAGCTGATCACCAGGATATCGTCTTTAAAGCATTGAATTTCATAAATATCGGCATTTACAGATCCGTCTGTGCCCATGGCCCGGGTCAGCACATGTCTGAATTCCCTACCCAGTTTTTGGGCGTTTGCAGGATTAATTGCTGCTTGCTCAGCCATCACGGTATGGAGTACAGAAATTAATTTGATTTTGCCGTCCCGTATCAGATAAATCGGGCTGTCTCCAACATTGGCCACAATAAACGTGCCGTCGGTAAAGTAGACGGCAGAGACGGTGGATCCCATCCCGCGGCAGGCCTCATTGTCAAGGGAAGCTTCATGGACAACCTTGTTGGACAGTCGAATACCGGAAAGAAGTCGATTGGCTTCATGTGAGAGCGTATTGTTCGGATGAATGTGTTTTTCAGCGTCACCGTTGTTTTTGGATTGCAGGATATATCTGCTGATGGTTTTGACAACCAGCTGGCTGGCTATTTCACCGGCCCGATGGCCGCCCATGCCGTCAGCCACGACATAGAGTCCCAGTGTGTCATCCAGAAACAGGGCATCTTCATTTCCTCTCCGTTTTTTGCCTACATCGGTAATGCCGGCTGATTCGATTGCGATCATAATTATAAATTGTTGCTAAGGTGGATAGTTGGGTTAACGTTCGAAATAACTTGCTGTTATTCACATAATTTATTAATCATATAATAATAATAAATTTCCGTCAAGAAATCAGGATATTATAGCAAAGCTAACTCACTATTTAAAAATATATGATTCAAAAGGTCGAATACGAAATTTATATCGCCACTTTAATCAAAAACATAAGTAATTTATTCCAATATTAATAACCTGGTCCTCAGGGACATGATTCTTAACGATGGAGATAAAAAATGAAGATGATCGGATTGCTGCAGAATACCATCCAATTTTATGCCTGGGGATCTCCCAGCGCCATTCCAGAACTTCTTGATAAGGAAAACCCATCAGGCAAACCTTGGGCTGAACTTTGGATGGGAGCCCATTCAAAAGCCTCATCCCTTGTAAGCTATGAGGGAAAACGACTACCATTGATTGAGTTGATCCAGAAGTATCCGCATGAGATTTTAGGCCCCGACATATCCGAAACTTTTCACAATAAACTCCCCTATCTGTTCAAAGTGCTGGCAGCGGCAAAACCACTTTCTATTCAAGCCCACCCCGATCTGGCCCAGGCCCGAGACGGATTTGAAAGAGAAAACAGGCAGAATATTCCCCTGGATGCCCCAAATCGCAATTACAAGGACGCTAATCATAAACCGGAATGTATTTGTGCAGTATCCAAATTTTATGCCTTATCTGGATTTCGGACTATTCCCGAAATTATCGGTTTGATGACATCGGCCTGTCCTGCGGGTTTAAGCGATGAACTGGATCGGCTGAAAACAAATCCGGATTCTTATGGCTTAAAAGTGTTTTATACAGACCTGATGACCATGGATCCGGCAAAACAAAAACGGATTGTCGACGAAGCCGTGCAAAATATAGCCAAAATTTACGATCAAAATTCCATTGATTGGATGAAAAAGCTTTCAGAGGAGTATCCCTCCGATATCGGTGTTTTATCGCCGATCCTGCTAAATCTGATATGTCTGGAGCCGGGGCAGGCCCTTTTTTTGCCGGCTGGAGAACTGCATGCATATCTGGAAGGCCTGGGGGTCGAGTTAATGGCAAATTCAGATAATGTCCTGAGAGGGGGTCTTACTGCCAAACATATCGATCTGCCTGAGTTGCTGAAGGTGGTCAACTTTGAACCCCGCCCGATCGATCTCCTGCAGACAAGAGATTGTGGCGAAAATGAAAAATTATTTATCACTCCGGCCAATGAATTTGTCCTTTCTTCGATATCCGTTTCAGAGGAACGTTCTTATTTAAGTTCGACTCATCGAAGCGCTGAAATCGTATTGTGTTCGGCTGGCGAAGCTGTCCTGCAAGATATTGCTGCGAAGAACAGCATAATAATTAAAAAGGGTGATTCGGTGCTGATTCCAGCAGCGGTGAAAGTCTATAAAATAAACGGTAATGCCGTTTTTTACAAAGCTGCGGTACCCATTATCTTATAACGATTGAATATTTAACCCCAATTGAGTGAAACTCAATTGGTGGGTACTCGGTATCTGGTACTGGGTATTGGTTTTAAGGAATGGGTTTGATTTTTAATATAAATCTTCAATCTTAAATCCGGTTTGGGCCGCTAAGGAAGCAAATGATCGGGGTGCCTTGCTGTCATGATTCATGCAGTTTTGCTATCGTAGAATAGATCACTCATTATATAAATTTCCTTCATTAACATTTTTAAGTTGACAAATTCAGATAGTTACAGTTAAAAAACCCTGTGCTTTAGGACAGAGGATAAAATTATAAACCGCCGTGTGTGCATGAGCAGTTTTTTATCGCGCTCGGTATAAAAGATGCGTCTTTAGATAAAGCACACTGGAATTGCCGCAGTTTTCCGGTTGACATGACTTCTTGGCAATTCCAATATGATTACTGGGGGGTAACACGGAAATTAACGGTTTTCGAAGCACAGGAGCTACTGATCGATGACACTGACAAAAGCAAAGATTGTAGATGCTGTTCACAATGACCTCGGATTTGCTAAAAATAGATCCGCTGAGTTGATTGAAATCCTGCTGGAGGAAATCAAAAGCACCTTGGGAAAGGGTGAGGATGTCTTGATTAGCGGGTTCGGCAAATTTTGCGTGAAACAGAAAAAAGAGCGGCGAGGAAGAAATCCCGCCACCGGTGACGACATGATGCTGGGGCAGCGTTGCGTGGTGACTTTCAGGTGCTCCCATTTGTTAAGAGAAAAGATTAACAACCGATAGCCTTACATTAATGAATGGAATCTTTATTAGATGGTTGACATTAACCGGGGCCATCATTTTAACTTCCTATTTGCTTGACGGTATTCAGGTAAGCGGTTTTGTATCGGCATTTTTTGCTGCCGCAATGCTGGGAATACTAAACGCTTTGTTTCGCCCCATCTTAATTCTTCTAACGCTTCCCATCAACATATTAACCCTTGGTTTTTTCACCTTTGTGATCAATGCCCTGATGCTGAAAACGGCATCGGGTGTGATCACCGGTTTTGACGTCGATGGGTTCTGGTATGCGATTTTTGGCTCTTTGATAATAAGCGCGATCAGCTGGCTGCTGAATTCGTTTATCAATGAGCGTGGATCGGTATCCTACCATCGGGTGGATCCAGCAACGCGGTATCCTAAACGGCGCCAACCCGAAACCCGTCCCCAAAATGAGAATGATACCATTGATCTGGAAAACAAGGGCGACGACCACTGGGAATGAACTCCCGAAAGTGAATATTGAAGATTGAAGAATAAATAATTATGAAATCCTCAGAAAGGCGAATCACGCTGAAGACGTGATCTAAAGGCCGCAGAATATCGAAGGGTGATATCGCTTTGCTCTGTCTTATTTAGGGATAATATAAATCGATAAAATACCACAAATCTTCAATTGACAATCTTCAATCTTCAATTTTTGTCAGGGTTCTTTGTCGGCCACGCCTGCCTCAGCAAACGTCATCACCTCTTTAAAAACTCTCAGGGCCCCATCCACAATGCTCATGGCCATGGCGCCGCCGGTACCCTCACCGAGACGCATGCCCAGGTCCAGAATTGGATTCAGATTTAGATGTTTCAGCATATGCCGGTGTCCGGGCTCCTCCGAACAATGGCCTGAAAACAGATACGCCACCACCGTGGGGCAGATCGCATGGGCTATGAGCGCTCCGGCAGTCGAAATGAATCCATCGATCATTACGGGACGGCGATGATAGGCGCCGGCCAGGACACAGCCGGCAATCCCACCAATTTCAAAACCGCCGACCTTGGACAATACATCTAAACCATCTTCCGGTTTGGGGTTATTGACCTCGATGCCGCGACGGATAACCTCCTGTTTGCGTGAAAGGCCTTCATTATCGACACCGGTGCCGCGCCCGACCATTTCCGCCAGATCGGTACCGCATAAAACGGCACCGATAGCAGCTGAAGGTGTTGTATTGCCGATACCCATATCGCCGGTCCCGATAATTTCAACGCCGTCCTGAAAAAGCTTGGATGCCTCCTGAAATCCTGACATCACGGCCTGTTCAGCTTCCCGCATGGACATCGCCGGTCCTTGAGCAAAATTAGCTGTTCCCGGGGCAATTTTATGAATAATCAATCGGTCGCCAGCCGGCACATCAAGGTTCGCAAAGTCGGCAATGATTCCCATATCAACTACATAAACCTCAGCGCTGACATGTCGGCAAATGGCATTTATACCGGCACCTCCTGCCAAAAAAGTTTGAATCATGGCGCCGGTGACCTCCTGCGGATACGCGCTGACACCTTCGTTAACTATTCCATGATCGCCGGCCATCACCAGAACCGCTTTGCGATTTATGGATGGTTGCAGGGTCGTTTGGATTCCGCAAAGTTGTTCGGAGATCTCATGCAGCCGTCCCAGGGCGCGTGTCGGCATCACCAGTTGCGCGGTTCTCTCCCGGGCCTTTGCAATCCATTCCTGGTCGACGGGCTGGATACCTTTTGCGATTTCTGCCAGATTCATCATTGTATTCCTCCTGTTTGAAATTTTATATACCAAAATTGAAATAATCAGCTCGGCCGGCGGCCCAAAAAAAAATCTCCAAGCGTAAAATACGCCTGAAGATTTACCGTCTCCTCAAACACGGGTTAATTGAGTCTCAGTGGCAGGTCTTCTGGCTCTCGGATCAATCTAGTCCCCGCTGCCTTCCCGATCTGTTTATAGACAGATCAGTGGCCTTTAGCGGGTTTCGTCCCCGATTACAGCGGCGGGTCCGCACCGGAGTTGCACCGGTTTCCCTGTTCGGCCCCTGAGGGGCACCATCACGTCTCACAATCAATTTTCCGAACTCAATTAGATTAACTGAAAAATTTTGTCAAGCATAATTTCTCCACCCGATAAATGTCGACCGGTTGGTATACTATATAATTTACCAATTGAAATTTCTGGAGACATAACGATCTTCAGGCGGATAAATTACTTGACAAAATGCCTTCTTTCACATATTTGATGTTCAACTGAGGTGCGCAAGCTTAATAGGGAATCCCGTGTAATTCGGGAGTGGTCCCGCCGCTGTGACCCCGCCTCTTTCAGTTTGAATGAAAGGGGAACCTTTTTAGTCGTGGTACGCCACTGTTTCGATGGATCGTTATGGGAAGGTAGCTAAAAGGGCGGGGAAGCCAGAAGACCTGCCTTAGCAGACCGCCATAGCTCTGCGTTGGGACAGAAGCCTGGCAACAATCTAAACAAGGGCCAAGAAAACTGGGTGCAACCCTTCAAGCCGCAAAAGCTTGAAGGGTTTTTTTATTGGTATCGAAGTGTCTTATGGCCCGGATGAATAAACAGGAGATTTTCGAATAGGCTTAAGAGAAGCTACGACTGTCCAACTGATCCTGTTAGCGACGGCTCTGGTTGCAGTCATCATTGTCTCAACCGGAATGGGCTATATCAAAGTTCCCGCTGGCGCTGTGATCAAGATCATTGCTGCCAAATTTAGCGGACAGGTCGATTTTCTCAAGGGCATGGATTCAATTTTTCCGGTGGTGGTGGTGGATGTGCGATTGCCCAGGATTTTATCGTCTGCCATAGTCGGCGGCGGTTTGGCTATATCCGGTGTTGTTTTCCAGGGTATTCTGTTAAATCCGTTGGCGGACCCTTACACGCTGGGCGTGTCTGCCGGTGCAGCCTTTGGTGCCTCACTGGCTATTTTGTTGAATATCGGATTCTTAGGCATGTATTCCGTACCGTTGTTTGCCTTTGGCGGCGCGGTTGGGACCTTGCTGTTTGTCGTCTACCTTTCCTCTGCCAGCGGTGGGTTTTCTTCGAATAATTTGATACTTTCCGGTATCATCGTGGCGGCAATTTTATCAGCCGGGATCAGTTTATTAAAGTATATTGCCGATGAACAGGTTTCCGTTATCATTTTCTGGTTGATGGGAAGTTTCGGCTCGAAAACCTGGACCGATGTGGGACTTATTTTTTTATTTGTCGCTATCGGGTTCTTGATTTTTATCTTTTTTGCACGGGATATGAACCTGATGTCGCTGGGTAATCGAACGGCATCGTCGCTGGGAGTTGATACCCGAAAAGTGACCTTGGTGCTGCTGGTAGCCGCATCGCTGGTTGCAGCCATATGCGTGTCTGTATCCGGAATCATCGGATTTGTGGGGCTGCTGGTTCCGCATATGATGAGATTAATCACCGGGCCGGACAATCGGCGGCTGGTTCCGGTTTCACTATTGGCAGGCGCTATTCTGCTGCTGGGTGCCGACACGATAACCCGGGCTGTATTGCCGACCGAAATACCGATTGGTGTCTTGACGGCCCTGATCGGCGGTCCGTTTTTTTGTTACCTGTTTCGTAAGCAGCAGCGCACCGGTAAAATATTGTAGCCATGCCTTTCGAATTGGACCAAGTCACATTTTATTTTACGGATAAAAAAGTCATCGATGACTTTAGCATCAACCTTGCGCCGGAAAAATTTTACGGTATCATCGGACCCAACGGCAGCGGCAAAACCACTATCCTGGATTTGCTTGCCGGACACCGACAGCCGACAAACGGAAAACTCCGCTACCGCGGCAAGGCGCTTTCATCCTATTCCAAGCTGGAATTGTCGAAAGAGATTGCCCTGGTTCCGCAAAATTTTTATATCAACTTCCCGTTTACCGTAAAGGAGATCGTCATGATGGGGCGGTACCCGCACATTGCGAGATTTGCCGCACCTTCAGCCGACGATTGGACGATCGTGCGGGAAGTTATGGATAAAAGCGAGATTGTGGAATTTGCCGACCGCTATGTTACCGAACTGAGCGGGGGAGAGCGCCAACGCGTTGTTTTCGCCCGGGCCCTGGCCCAAGACACGCCGGTCCTGATTCTGGATGAAGCCACATCCAATCTGGATATTAATTATACGCTCAGCCTCTTGAATCTTGCTGCCGGCGGTGTTCAATCGGATGCGAAAACCGTCATTGCCGTATTGCAGGATATCAATCTGGCGGCGGCGTACTGCGATTATCTGATATTCATGTCCAACGGGCAGATTGTGAACCACGGGCCGGTAAAGGAAATTTTGAATCCCGAGGTAGTCGGTTCGGTTTTTAATGTAGATTCGAAAGTTTACTATGATAACTATTCGGATTCATTGCAAGTTGTATTTCGAAAAAACTAACATGCAGCAGCCTAAACCCATAAAATTGAGTCTGATCCCGCTACTGATCATCGCAGCGGTATGGGGTGCACCGGTCGCATCCGGTTTTGCGAGCGGTCAATTCAGCATCCCGACACCGAGCACTATCATCGATCAGGCCGGCCGTCCAATTGTCATTCAGGAGCCGTTTAAACGGGTGATATCCCTCTACGGCGCCCACACGGAAAACCTGTTTTCCCTCGGGCTTTTCAAGGAAATTATCGGGGTTTCGCAACACGATGATTATCCAGCGCAAGCCATGAGTAAACCGGTGTTTTCCTATCATGACGATCCGGAAAAATTTTTAGCGGCCCGTCCGGATCTGGTATTGATTCGTCCGATGATCGATCGGGGTTATCCGCAATTTGTTACGATGCTTGAAAAGTCCGGGATTACCATTGTGTCGCTGCAGCCCGGAACCATCGACGAGATGTTTACCTATTTGGCGGTGCTCGGTATTTTGACCGGCAAACAAGACCGGGCACAACAGTTGATTTCACAGTTTAATAAATCAATTGGTGAATTCAAGGATTTAATCGGGTCTCGGGTCAACCGGAAACGGGTATATTTCGAAGCGATTCACAGTAAAATGAAAACCTTTGCACCGGATTCCATGGCCATATTTGCCCTGGAAAGCGCCGGCGGTATCAACATTGCCGCGGATGCCGATCCGGTTAGAAATACCAATATCGCCTATTACGGTAAAGAGCGCATATTATCCCATGCACCCGAAATTGATGTCTATCTGGCCCAGTACGGAACGATGAACCGGCCGACGCTTTCAATTATCAAACAGGAACCCGGTTTTAACATCATCAAAGCGGTGGCGATGGATCAGATCTATATCGTTGATGAAAAAATCGTCTCGCGGCCGACCATGCGTTTGCTGGAAGGAATCTATCTCATCGGAAAATATCTTTATCCCAAAATTTTCGATGAGAAGGCATCGAAAATATTAAAAAGATGAATGAGAATATCTTTAAATTTTATTAAAGCCACGAATATGCACGAATGAACACGAATTATAACAAGATTCAAAAGTCGGGGACACTGATAACAAAAAAAAATATTCGTGAAAATTCGTGTTAATTCCTGGCAAAATTCAGACATTTAGAGTGTTACAAAATAAGTATACTTTTTTATAAATTTAACAGAAGGATTGGACTATCAAAGGACTTGTGATTGCCGGAACCAAAAGCGGCTGCGGCAAAACCACCATTGCCTTAGGGGTGATGGCGGCCCTGTCACGGCGCGGATTAAAGGTTGCTCCGTTTAAAGTCGGTCCGGATTTCATCGATCCCGGACACCACACCCGTATTGTCGGGACGGTCAGCAAAAATCTGGACGGCTGGATGCTGTCAAAAGAATATAACCTTGAGTGCTTCAGACGAGCCGCACAAGATGCCGATGTCGCCGTCATTGAAGGGGTCATGGGACTTTTTGACGGGTACGACGGTAAATCGGAAGCGGGGTCAACCGCCCAGATGGCCAAATGGCTTGGGGTTCCGGTGATTTTGCTGGTGGATGCCGCGAGCATGGCCCGCAGCGCTGCCGCGGTGGTCATGGGATTTGAACATTTTGATGATCAGCTAAATTATGCCGGGGTCATACTTAACAACCTGGGCAGCCGGCGGCATCTGAAGTACCTGGCAGATGCGATGCAGGAACGTATTAAAATGCCCTGCCTGGGAGGCGTAATTCGCAATGAAAACATTGCGATACCGGAAAGACACCTGGGCCTGGTCACCCGCGAAGATCACCCGCTGACCCGGCAAACTATCGATGGACTGGCCGATATCATCGAAAAGAACATCGATCTGGATATGCTGCTAAATGATTTGCCGGTTCTAAATATGCCCCGGCCAGGCGGGGAAGAAATAGTTTCTCAAGCTAAACAGGTGCGTATCGCGGTGGCCCGGGACAATGCCTTTTGTTTTTATTATCAGGACAACCTTGATTTGCTGGCAGCGCATGGGGCTGAAATTGTCCCCTTTACACCGTTGGCGGATGATGATTTACCGCAAGATACTGACGGACTGTACTTGGGCGGTGGCTATCCGGAGCTTTTTGCCGGGAAACTTTCTGAAAATAGGAGGTTACGAGATCGGATCAGGGGAAAAAGCCGGGATGGCATGCCGATCTACGGTGAATGCGGTGGGTTCATGTATCTTTGCGAGGAGTTGGTTGATCAAAATAATGCGAGCTATCCGATGACCGGCTGTTTTCCGTTTGCAACAAAAATGTTCCCGCGGCTTAAAGCCCTTGGTTATCGCGAGATAACTCTGACCGGCGACACGGCTATCGGAAAGCGGGATCTAAGCATCCGGGGACATGAGTTTCATTATTCAGAACTGTCCAGGCTGGCGCCCGGATTTCAGACTGTCTATCAGATCTCGGACAGATCCGGATTGGACAGACCGCCTGAGGGGTATCAGATCAACCTGACTCTGGGAAGCTACAATCATCTTCATTTCGGCAGTCAGCCGACGGTAGCCGGTCATTTTGTGGAAAGCTGCCGGATTTATCGCCATAGAAAGAACTTATGACTTTAGCCTATTTAAATTTAATTAGCCACGGATGGACACGAATTTCCACGAATTACAACGAAAGCAGGGACAAGTATAACAAAATTAATACTTTCGTGAAAATTCGCGATAATTCGTGGCCTTTTAAAGACATCTAATTTGTTACCAAGGAACTTAGATTATGAAACCAGCAGAAATCGAAAGTACCAGTTTTGCCATCATTGACCGCGAGGTCGGACATCATGATTTCAATGGATTACAATGGGCCATTGTCCGGCGCATGATCCATACCACGGCTGATTTTGAATTCAAAGAACTGGTTCGCTTTCACCCGGGTGCTATCGCAGCCGGGATCAAAGCAATTCGCAACGGCAAAATGATTATCACGGACACAAATATGGCCCGGGTCGGGATCCGTACCAAAGAATTGGCGCAATTCGGCGGCACTGTGAAGTGCTATATGAATGATCCCCTGATCCACGAAAAATCGAAATCAAACGGCACGACCCGGGCTAAAGTCGCGGTGGATATGGCTGCGGACGACATGGAAGGAGGAATATATGTCGTCGGCAATGCCCCCACCGCTTTGCTGCGTCTAATTGAATTGATCAATGAAGGCAAAGTCCGGCCGGCCTTGATTATCGGATTGCCGGTGGGATTTGTAAACGCGGCAGAGTCCAAAGCAGCGCTTTTGGAAATGGACTATCCCTATATTTCAAACATAGGCCGCAAAGGCGGATCAAATCTGGCGGCCAGTGTTGTCAATGCACTGATATTATTGGCAAAAGAAAAATAGGTGATTTTAACAAGTATGACAGAGGACATCATGAACAAAAAAGCCGGAATTCTGTACGGCATTGGCGTGGGGCCGGGTGATCCGGATTTGATCACCATTAAAGCTGCAAAGATTTTAAACCAGGTGGACATTGTATTTGCAGCGGCATCCACTAAAAACAACCACAGTCTGGCGGTTAATATCGCCAGCGAGCACATTCCTGACAGCACCACAGTGAAAACGCTCAGGTTTCCAATGACCAGCGACAAAAACGAAACGCGAAGAGCCTGGAAAGAACATGCCCATACGATCATTGGCGAACTTGAACAGGGGCGAAATGTTGCGTTTTTGACCCTGGGTGATTCCATGACCTATTCCACCTACGGCTATATTTTAAAGCACGTTCAAACGCTGGCGCCACACCTGGAGGCTCAAACCGTACCCGGCATCACCTCTTACCAGGCAGCAGCAGCCCGTCTGAATACGCCGCTGGTGGAAGGCGAAGAATCGCTGATGGTGGTTTCCGGCGTAAAAGGGGGCAATCGTTTGCGGGAACTGAACGGCAAACCGGAGAATGTGGTTTTTTTGAAGGCCTATCGCAATGTTCCGGATATCAAAGCGGCCATTGATGAATCCGGCAAGTACCCGAACTGTGTAGGTGTCAAAAGCTGCGGGCAGTCGAGTGAGGAAATAATTAAAGATATCGAAGAGTTAAGTCAGAGAAAGCCTGATTACTGGACGTTGATTATAAGCAAGCAATCGACAAATAATGGCACGCAAGAAGGATGAACCTTGGAACCGATGCTACCTGAAACCATGAAATGCAAAGAGAGAAATTTAGTCCTGAATGATGAACTCCCGGACGGCAAAAGCCGACGATAAAAAACAATATAGAGCTTTGTTCGTATCGCTGGCAATTTCGTTGATCATCATTTTAGGCGCCCTGATTTTGATTGAAGGGTTAGACGCAACTCTCATTGTATCCAGGCTGTTGTGGCCCCTGGCGCGTTTGATGCTGTTTATTACCTTGGGGCTGTTGATTGGACAAATCATTGAGGCTTCCGGCTGGATTGGGACCATGGCTGTACTGGCCCGTCCCCTGTTTCGATTCGGTCATCTTGGTGATCATTGCAGCGCAGCCTTTACGGCAGCATTTTTTTCGGGCCTAACCGCCAATGCCATGTTATTGGATTTCTTCAAGGAGGGTCAGATAACCCGCCGGCAGTTGTTCTTGTCCAACTTTATCAATCAATTGCCGGCTTTTTTTCTCCATCTGCCAACGACATTTTTCATTGTTATTCCGCTCACAGGCTGGGCCGGAGCACTTTATTTTATGATTACCTTTCTGGCTGTGGTATTGCGTACAATTTTATTTCTGGCTTGCGGGCGACTGGTGCTGCCGCCATGGGAAAAAGATGCCGCAGATGCACATGACGGGGCACCAACAGGAAAAAAGAATGCCATGGGTAACATCTGGCACCGCATTAAATCTCGATTGCCACAGCGTATGGCAAAAATTACGGTGTATGTCGTTCCCATATACTCATTGGTTTTTATATTTAATACAATGGGCCTGTTCAAGCTGCTGCGCGAGGCATTGGCCGGATATGTCGTTACATCCTTTATGCCGATGGAATCTCTGTCGGTCATTATTTTAAGTTTTGCGGCCGAATTTACATCCGGCTTTGCCGCGGCCGGTGCCTTGCTGGAAGCGGGGGTTTTGACCATCAAACAAACGGTCCTGGCCTTGTTGATCGGAAATATCCTGGCCTTTCCGGTGCGGGCTTTGCGCCATCAACTGCCGCGCTATATCGGTATTTTTTCGCCGAAAATGGGTACTCAGCTTTTGTTGCTGGGTCAGGGGTTTCGGGTGGCCAGCATTATATTGGTCGGGATTGTTTTCTACTATGTCGCATAAGCTAGGATAAGCGATTATGACTTTATTGGGAAATCTATTGATATCATGAAAAAATATTTTCGCCACCCAGACACTATGACACAAAGATGATTATTAATCCTATATTTTACTATGTGTCTGAGTGCCTTTGCGGCAGTTTATTCCGGTTTCTCCGGGTTGGGCTCCGATGAAAAGAAAACTTCGCACAGGATTTACGACCGGCACTGCGGCGGCGGCGGCCACCAAGGGCGCACTTCGCTTAATTGTCGAAGGAAAAAAACCAGCTGCCGTGCAAATCAGGTTGCTGACCGGAGATTGCATCACCATACCGGTTCATCTGTGCCACTCGGCCCGGGAGGGCAGGGCGGAATGCAGCGTTATCAAGGATGCCGGGGACGATCCGGATGTCACCCATAAAGCTGAAATCGGCGCCCGGGTGATGCTGACAAAATCAAAAACCGGACAACGGCCCAATTACGGGCCGCACATAATTATTCGGGGCGGTAAGGGGGTTGGTCGTGTCACCAAACCGGGCCTTGAGGTGCCACCGGGACAGCCGGCGATTAATCCCGGTCCCCGCCAAATGATTACCGAAGCGATTCATGATGTGCTGGGCCAAGATTCCCCGGATTTTACCGTCAGTACCGAAATATTTGTGCCCCGGGGTCAGGTATTGGCTGAGAAGACTCTGAATGCCAGGCTGGGTATTCTGGGCGGCATATCGATACTGGGAACAACCGGAATTGTCCGGCCCATGTCCCATGATGCCTTTATTGCCACCATTAAATCCGCCCTGTCGGTGGCCCGGGCGGCAGGGTTAAATCAGGTGGTTTTGACCACAGGTCGCCGCAGCGAGCGGTATGCCCAGATTCATTGGCCCCGCATATCACCGGAGGCTTTCATCCAGATCGGCGATTTTTTTAAGATGTCCTTGCAGGCCGCTGCAAAAAGAGGCTTTGACCGGGTTACGCTCGCCGTATTTTTCGGCAAAGCGCTTAAAATGGCCCAGGGGGTTGAGCACACCCATGCCGCCAAATCGGCCCTGACCATGAGTAAACTTGCCGAATGGGCACATGAAATTACCAGCGATAAAGATTTTACAAAAACTGTCTTGGCCGCAAACACCGCCCGGCATGCCTTTGATCTCATTGGTCAGCCATGTCCGGAAGTAATTTTTCATGTGGGCAGACAAATCGTTGAATCCGCCAAGAAATTTGCGGGTACCAATTTAACAATACGCAGCGTAATTTTTGATTATAAAGGCAAAATATTCTTTGACTCCGATAATTACTCCGCCCAGGAAAATAGCATAAACAGGTAATGATGAGACAGAATGGATAATTTGAGACTTGCGCGGGTCATTGAACGTTGTCGGGGCGGATTAATTCGTTTTTAAAAAAAGGTTGCACCAGGTGTCAGGTTTTCCGCCGGAGGCGGACCAGCACAGCCGGTGCCTGCCGAAGCGGCCAGTATAATCGATAAAGAGGCCCTGTCTTGCGGAGTTTATAAAAAGCGAATATCGAATTTCGAATACTGAATATCCAATATTGAAGTAAGGTATTCTGTCTATTTTTTAAATATGACGGAGCGAAGCGACATCCACAAATCTTCAATCTTCATTTCAGGCTCGTCCGGAATAGGGGGGCATAGTATGAAACCGGTTGCAATCATCGGTATGGGGTTATCACCGGAGGATTTGACTGCCCGGCATCTGCGGATAATTGAATCAGCAGATATTTTAGTCGGCGGACAACGCTTACTGGACTATTTCAAGGAAACCGCCGCTCAGAAGCAGCCGATTGATAAAAATATCGCCAAAGCTGTAGAATTCATCAAGGACCGAATGTCGACTCAATCCATAGTGGTTTTGGCCTCAGGAGATCCGCTTTTTTTCGGAATCGGTTCAATTCTGATAAAAACCTTAGGTCCAAAACATGTTGATATTTATCCGAATATTTCATCTATTGCTGCAGCCTTTGCCCGTATCAAAGAGCCCTGGAGCCAGGTTCAGGTCGTGAGTCTGCACGGACGTAAGAATGACCGAGCAATATTTAAAGCGCTAAATGAAGGAAAAACAGTTGCAGTATTCACCGATCCAACCAACAATCCGGCCCGGATTGCCAAGGGACTGATAACGGAAGAGTTTGCCAATATAAAAATGTGCGTCCTAGAAGCATTGGGGACCAAACTCGAACGATTTGACTGGTATCATCTGGATCGGGCGTCTGAAATGACATTTTCAGAGCCTAATCTGTTGATTTTAAAACGAATCAACGGGGAGCCAGAACTAAAGCAAACACCCCATCTGGGAATACCGGATCATCAATTTGAGCATGAGAAGGGGTTGATCACCAAATCTGAAATCAGAGCCATCAGTCTGGCGAAACTACAGCTTTTGCCGGGTCAGGTTCTGTGGGATCTCGGTGCTGGGAGCGGATCGGTATCAATTGAAGCTGCACTGCTCGTCGGAGAAGGGAAAGTCATTGCGGTTGAAAGAAACCGCAAACGAATTAATCAGATTAAGACCAACATTAATCGGTTCGAAATCACTAATGTGGACGTTGTTCAGGCGGTGCTGCCCGAAGGATTGGCCGGACTTACGCAGCCGGACCGGATCTTTATCGGCGGCGGCGGCAAAACTTTACAGGAAATAATCAAGGTCGCGGTATTATTTTTGAAAGCCGACGGCATTGTTGTCATAAATACAGTCCTGATGCCGAATGTTCTCACTGCCATGGAAACGCTGGAAGCGCTCGGTCTCAAAACATCCATGGTGCAGGCACAAATCAGTCACAGCCGCAAGATGCCGTGGGCCGAAAGACTGGAAGCTCAAAATCCGGTGTGGATCATTAGTGGAATTCGGAAGTCGGAATGCGGAAGTGGGAAATAAGAAGAAGTCGGAATGCGGATGTCGGAATGCGGCCTGCGACGAGCTCGGTCGAGTCGAAGGTGGAAAGAGAAGAATGTGAGGACTACGGGATGTACGTTGCGGGTTTCGTGGTTCTAAAATTGGTCTTAATAGATAGATTTTAAGTACTCAAAAAAAAGAGAAAAATGCCAACACAAGATAAAAAAGGTAATATACCCAACAATTCCGCATTCCGCATTCCGCATTCCGCATTCCCCAATCCTGTACTCTTTGTCGGTGCCGGTCCGGGGGATCCGGAGCTTATAACGGTTAAGGGTCAAAAGGCATTGATGGATGCAGATTTGGTGATTTTTGCCGGTTCGCTGGTGCCTGAAGCGCTGCTGCAGTGGACTCGGCCTGAAGCGACCAGCTTAAGCAGTGCCTCGATGACCCTGGAACAAATCATCGAGGCGATTGCTGCTGCCCGATCGGCAGGCAAACGGGTGGTGCGCCTGCACACCGGCGACCCGAGTTTGTACGGTGCCATATTTGAGCAAATGGCTGAACTTCAAAAGCGGGAAATTCCATATAAAGTTATACCGGGCGTGACTGCGGCCTTTGCTGCAGCAGCAGCCCTTGGCATTGAATATACGCTTCCCGAAATTTCTCAAACATTGATTTTAACACGTATGGCCGGTCGCACGCCGGTGCCGCAAAATGAAGACCTGGCGTCTCTGGCCAAACATCAAGCGTCCATGGCTATTTATTTGAGCATATCCATGATCGACGATGTCGCCGGAATTCTGGCTGATTCCTATGGAGAAGATTCGTCATGCGCCGTTGTCTATCGGGCAAGTCAGCCGGAAGAAAAGATAATTGTGACCCGCCTCAAGGATTTGGCGGAAAAAGTGAAAACCGAAAAAATTACCAAACAGGCATTGATTGTTGTCGGTAAAACACTGGAAGTTAATGCCAATGATTTAGTTTATAAATCAAAGCTTTATGACAAAAACTTCAAGCATGGATTTAGAAAATAACTAAACCCACCGCGATATGGTTGCTTCTAAAACAAATAATGTCGCCGTCTGGGCCTTAACACCCAACGGCCAAAAGCTGGCGGGGAATATACGCCGGAAAATGACCGGTGTAGACGTGTATTTATCGCAAAACATCAGCGCGGGCCAAGTTGAACACTTAACTTTTCAGAAATTGAGCGAGACATTGAAAAACAAATTTGATCGATACGGCGGCCATATTTTTATCATGAGCACCGGCATCGTGGTGCGCCTTATTGCGCCGTTGATCAAGCATAAAACCGAAGATCCGGCGGTTGTCGTGGTGGACGACGGCGGCAACCACGCCATCAGTCTGCTGTCCGGTCATCTGGGAGGCGCCAATGAATTGACCCGGCAAATCGCAGCGACGATCGGGGCCCGGCCTGTCATTACCACCGCAACCGATGTCAATCAGGTCCCGGCCATCGATCTCCTGGCCAAGGAGAAGAATCTTTTAATTGAAAATCCCGCGGCCATCAAAACCGTGAACATGGCGCTGCTGACAGGCAACAAAATTATGCTATGTGATCCCCATAATTTTCTGAAAAATACCCTGCCGGATGCTGAGAGATTAACGTCCGACGAACTAATGCAACACGTTCAGAAAAATTGTCAACATACTGATATTGTAGATGTTGCATATGTTCTGGTCGATGATCTCGGAGTCGATCTTCCCGTCGCTGCCCTGATTTTGCGTCCGGCCAGTCTCGTCGCCGGCATCGGGTGCAACCGCAGCACTGAAGCAGCAGAGATTCTAGCTCATCTGGCAGATGTGCTCGCAAAAAACAACCTGGCACGATCCAGTTTGAAGGGCATGGCATCCATCGATGTGAAAGCGGATGAAAACGGACTAATTTTGGCGGCGGAAAATCTCAAACTTCCGCTTACATTTTTCAGTAAGCTGGAACTTAATCAGGTCAAAAATATTGAAAATCCATCGGAAGTCGTGGAAAAACATGTAGGAGTCAAAAGCGTATGCGAAGCAGCAGCAATTCTGGCGACCCGCAACGGAACGCTGGTCGTTCCCAAACAGTCGACCAAAAACGTCACGGTGGCCATCGCACGAATCAACTTTTTGTCGTCGGAATAGGTCCGGGCAGTCCGGAACACTTAACCAAACGGGCCGGCGATGTGCTCGCGTCGGTAGAGGTCGTAGCGGGCTATAATACCTATATTGATTTAATCCGCCCCCTGATCGATGGAAAGGAAATCATCAGTACGGGCATGACCAAGGAAGTCGCACGGGTTGAGGCCGCAATCGAACAGGCCCTGAAGGGTAAATCCTGTGCGATTGTCTCCAGCGGAGATGCGGGAATTTATGCCATGGCCGGTCTGGTATTTGAAACCTGTAAAATTAAGGGCATCGCGATCGTGCCGCCGGGCTCAGGTACCAGGACTGCAGATGATAGAAAGGTTCTGAGGATTGAAGTTGTGCCCGGCATACCGGCCCTCAGTGCCGGCGCCGCCCTGTTAGGCGCCCCGCTGACCCATGACTTTGCGGCCATCAGCCTGAGCGATCTGCTGACGCCCTGGGAACTTATTGAAAAACGCCTCGAAGCTGCTGCCCGCGCAGACTTCGTCATCGTATTATACAATCCCAAAAGCAAAAAAAGGCACTGGCAACTGGAAAAAGCCCGGGAAATCATCCTCCGGCAGCGGGATAAACATACCCCGGTCGGTATCGTTTCGCGAGCCATGCGAGAACAGCAAAATATTGAAATCGTTACCCTGGCCACCATGCACAATGCGGATGTCGATATGCAGACAACTGTATTTATCGGCAGCAGCACTTCGAGCCGCTATATGGATTTTATGTATACACCCAGAGGGTACGCTAAAAAGTATCAAATCGAATAATGAATGTCGAAGTAAGGTATCCTGTCTATTTTAAAAAGGAATGAGCAACGAGGACCCGTATTCGTGTGTTGGACTACACCGCGACAAGCTTGAGGACTGAGATAATTGGAAAACGGGCAATGGAAACAGCACCACCTTCTGTCCTCAGTTCCCAGCACGCATAGCGCTTCTTTATAAGACTGAGCAAAGCGAAACCACACTTCAACATTCGGCATTTGAAATTCGACATTCTGCGGTTCGCTGTTTAATTAAGATAGACCCTTGAAACGGCAATTAATCATGGACATAGGGAGTCTCATACGAGTGAAAAAACCAGAAAAAGCCCCCTGCATTGCGATTTTTGGCACCGGATCAGATGTGGGCAAAAGTATCATCACGACTGCCTTGTGCCGTTTATTGGCCAACCAGGGGGTTCGGATTGCCCCTTACAAGGCCCAGAACATGTCCAACAACTCAGGCGTCACCCCGGAGGGTCTGGAAATTGGCCGTGCCCAAATCGTCCAGGCTGAAGCAGCTAAAATTCCACCTCACGTGGATATGAACCCAATTTTGTTGAAACCCACCAGTGATACCGGCTCCCAGGTGGTCCTGCTGGGCAAAGCGGTGGAGAACTGCACTGCCCACGATTACCACACCAAAAAAGAACGTCTGTTTGCCACAGCCTGTGCCGCCCTGGATCGACTGCGTCTTGAATATGATCTGGTGATAATGGAAGGTGCCGGATCCTGCGCCGAAGTGAATCTCATGCCCCACGATATCGTCAATTTTAGAATGGCTGAATACGCAGACGCCCAGGTGATTTTGGTCGCCGATATCCACAGGGGCGGGGTTTTTGCTCAAATTGTCGGAACCCTGGATTGCTTGGAAAAGGACTACCGATCCCGGGTCAAAGGATTCATTGTCAACCGCTTCAGGGGGGATATCAGGCTATTTGAGGACGGTATCCGCTGGATAGAAGAAAAGACCCGCAGAACGGTATTCGGTGTGCTGCCCTGGTATAACCACATCCAGATCGATTCTGAGGATTCCGTGGTCATTGAAAACCCCCAAAAAGTGTTCATTAAAAATACGGGCAACCCGGCTGTAGCAGTCATCAGGATACCGCATATTTCAAATTTCACCGATTTCGACCCGTTGATTGCCCTGGATGGCTTGGATCTATTTTTTATAGAAAAGGTGCAGGCGCTAACGCCTTTTAAAGCCGTTATACTACCGGGTTCTAAAAATACCTGCTTTGACCTGCAATGGATTAAATCCTGTGGCTGGTTGGAAAAGCTTACCAGTTATGTGGCCAGCGGCGGTCATGTCCTTGGCATATGCGGTGGTTACCAGATGATGGGGAAATCCGTACACGACCCCGACGGACTGGAAGGAAAACCAGGCACGACCCGGGGTTTGGATTTATTGCCGGTTGAAACCGTATTGAAAGCTCCGAAGACGACAACGCTAACCTGTTTTTCCCGTGAGGGTGCCCGCGGCATCGGCTATGAAATTCATATGGGACAAACCATTAGGCACAACGGTGAGCCCTTTTTTAAGGTCCGTGAGCGAAACAATATCACCTGTGAGGACGCAGATGGATGTGTCACACCGGATCGAAGGATAGTGGGCACCTATATTCACGGCCTGTTTGAAAATCCGACGATAACCAGGCTGTGGTTGAATACTATCGGACTGGCCGATGTCGAAACCTCAGAGCTTGAAGGATTGGAAGCCAAGGACAAAGAGTACGACCTGCTAGCTGAGTATTTTGAATCTCATATAGATGTCAGAGGGATCGTTGCCACTGTTCAAGGAAGGTATCAGGTGAAAGGTATAAGGTGAAAGGTGTATGGGTTGCTTCTGGCCTGAAAGCAGCCGGTCTGATCGAAAAAGAAACGAATGAACATCGAACATCGAATAAGGCGTTCTATCCGATTTAAAAAAGATTTCGCGAAGCGATTCCATCATTCGTTCCGCCTCCGGCGGATCAATCTTCGTTCGTCATTCCTTAGGTTTCACACGAGGAGGTTAGAGAAAAAAATTGAAAAAAACGGTCTTTGTGCTGGGCGGATGCCGCAGCGGCAAAAGCAGCTATGCCCTGGAAACGGCCCATAAGTTCTCCGGCAATAATAAAGTATTTATTGCGACCTGCATTCCCCATGATGATGAAATGAATCAGCGGGTTGCACGCCATCGGCAAGAGCGCAGCCAGGCCTGGAAAACCATAGAGGCACCGATACGTTTGCCGGAGGCCATTATCGAAATCAGCCCTAGCTCCGATGCCATTATTGTCGACTGTCTGACACTTTGGATCAGCAATCTGCTCATGGATTCCGATAATTCTGATAAAATTGAAATGCAAATACCCCGTCTGACCGATGCAATAAAGAAATCCCATTGTCCTATAGTTCTGGTATCGAATGAAGTCGGCCAGGGCATTGTGCCCGAAAACAAACTTGCCCGACAGTTCCGGGACCTGGTGGGGTACGTCAACCAGGCGGTAGCCGGTTGTGCAAATGAAGTCATCTGGACGGTGGCGGGAATTCCGGTGAAGATTAAGGGATAGCGGCCGGGAGGAGTACTTGGATTGTCATCATGGTATAAGCGGGTGGGTGTTTGGTCAAAAACGGGGTTTCAGGCGTCAGGTGGCGGGTGTCAGCGGCGCCTCTGGCCGCGAGCGTCCAGTCTGATCGTGGAAGAAACGGTAATTTCATATAAGCCGATATAGAACATCTAAATAAATTCTCTGACTGACGGCAATTTTAACGGACAAGATAGGCTATTGAAACACATGCGACACTTCATCTCCGCCGTACAATTTATCACGATCCTCCCCTGGGGTGGGGGCGAAAGATTTGATCCGCCGCGCATGATACCATATTTTCCGATTGTTGGTATTGTCCTGGGGGTGTTGGTTGCATTATTTGATTATGTCGCCGCGAGCCTCTGGGGGAAGACGGTTGCCTCGCTGCTGGATGTTATCTTTTTAACCGCTCTTACCGGCGCCTTTCATTTAGATGGGCTGGGAGATGCGGCCGATGGTCTCCTAGGACAACGTCCAAAAGAAAAAATTCTGACGATTATGAAAGACAGCCGCCTGGGAACGATGGGGCTGGTGGCTATCGTGGCCGGCCTATCCATAAAATGGGCCGGTATCGCCGGGTTGGATGCAAACCGCTCATTATTGTTGATTATCGTTCCGGCTTATGCCCGGGCCGGTATGCTATTCGGCATGCGTTATCTCGAATATGGACGACCGGCCGGTGGCACGGGGTTGGACTTTTTTAAATATGAGCTGCATCCATCCGCATTCTGGGGATTGTCGGTGCCCGTGTTGCTCTCGTTTTTATTGGGCTGGCAAGCGATCTGGCTGTTCTTATGTTTCGCGGCCATCACTGCCGGTTTAATCCGGTACTATAAAAGACGGCTGGGATGCATCACCGGCGACATGCTCGGTGCCATGACGGAAATTCTGGAATCAGGCCTATTTTTGCTGGTTTCCATGGGAGGGAGCGGATGATTGACGGTCACGGGGGAAACATCTACGAATGATGGAATGGCATACTTCCTGGTATATTCTGCCGGCGGCATTTGCGCTGGATATCATGCTGGGAGATCCTCGTTTTCTGCCCCACCCGGTGCGCTGGATGGGTCTGGCGATCGAAAGATTGGAACCGCCTCTTCGCAGAATCCGAATAGATCTAACCTTTAGCGGTGCGCTGTTGGCGGCCGTGCTGATCCTGGGGACCTGGTTGCTAGCTTTTCTGGTTTTAGCGACGGCCCACAGGGTCCATCCCTTATTTAAAGTAGTACTTGAAGTTATCCTGATTTATTACTGTATTTCGATTCGTTCGCTGGATGACGCCGCGATGGAAGTGAAACAATGTCTTCAACAGAATAAGCTTCAGGCGGCCAGGGAAAAAGTCGCCATGATCGTTGGCCGGGATATAAATAATTATAAAGAAGAAGGGCTTGCCCGGGCCACCGTTGAAACCGTTGCTGAAAACCTGGTTGATGGGGTCACAGCACCCTTATTTTTTGCTGCGATCGGCGGTGCCCCGTTGGCTCTGGCCTATAAAATGACCAACACCCTGGATTCCATGGTGGGATATAAAAATCAGGCATATCAACAGTTCGGCAAAGCGTCCGCCAGAATTGATGACCTTCTTAATTTCATACCGGCCCGATTTAGCGTGCCGGTTATTGCACTGGCAGCTCAGATTCTGTCCGGTTGCGGAGAACGTGCACTGAAGACGGCTGTCTGTGAGGGCGCCAACCACGCCAGCCCCAATGCCGGATATGCGGAAGCCGCCTTTGCCGGAGCACTGGCTTTAAAATTGAACGGTCCCAATTACTACAACGGAAAGTTCGTGGATAAGCCATACATCGGCGTGCGCTTTGGTCAAACCTCGCCCGGCCACATAAAAAAGGCCTGCGATATCATGATACTGTCCTCGTTTTTGTGGTTGCTGGCGGTATGGGGAGCGAGATTGGCACTTTGGTGAGGTTTCGGGTGTCAGGACCGGCGCCGGTCAAAAAAACGACTGGTTTAATCGACAAAGAGACCTCAGTTTTGTTGAACTTATATAAAAGCGAATATAGAATAATGAATATCGAATTAGTAAAATTCAATGAAATATCAGCCATATAACTATCCATCCCTGACCAAATCATATAAGGGTCTATATCCCTTTAAAATCTGCACGACCTCTTTTATATATCCGGATCACTATATTCCCAATGTGAAGATGCTGGGTCCGCATCTGGACGAAATCGAACTTTTATTATTTGAAAGCCAGGGGACTGACGCCCTTCCGTCCAGCACGGTCATTACAGAACTTTGCCGATTGGCCGGAGAATTTGATCTGAGTTATAATGTTCATCTCCCCACCGATATATCCATAACTGATCGGGATCCTGCACGGCAACAACACGCAGTGGAAACGATGATGCGGGTCATGGAATTGGTACGACCGCTTGACGCTTCCGCCCTGATTCTGCACGTCCCATTTAGTGAAAAATCGTACGATGAGCCCATTGCTGCAAACTGGCGGGATAGAGTTTACAAAAACCTGGAAAATATACTATCTGCGGTGGAAAATAATAATATCATCGCAGTTGAAACGCTGGATTATCCCCTGGATTTGCTGGAAGACATCATTGTTGATCTGGATTTAGCGATCTGTCTGGACTTGGGTCATCTTATGTTGTATGACTATGATGTTTTAGAGGTCTTTAACAAATATTGCTTTAAAGCTTCTGTCCTTCATTTGCACGGTGTTGAAAACGACCGCGATCATATGACATTGGACCGGTTGTCTGATAAGCTGGCAGCAACTGTGTTGCGGGTACTAAAAAGATTTACCGGAGTTGTATCCCTGGAAGTCTTTTCCTTTGAAAACCTGTATTCTTCCCTGCAATTTCTTGAACGTCACTGGGGTGAAGAAATAAATATGCGGGATTTCCGGTTAATGTCCGATTCCTGATTACCATAAAAGCTAAAATGGCCACCCTGTTTGAGACAAATGAAATTAATGGCATGGTCCTGCCAAACCGTTTTATGCGGTCGGCAACCTGGGCAGGTATGGCAACGGATGAGGGCGCCTGCACCCCCCAATTGGCTGATCTTATGAGCGATCTGGCTGCCGGGGGGGTAGGTCTGATCATCACCGGTCATAGTTATATCCGCCCGGACGGTCAGCATTCACCCCGGCAGCTCGGAATTCACCGGGATGCGCTTATCCCGGGACTTGCAAACCTGACACGATCCGTCCACCGACACGGCAGCAAGATCGTTCTGCAGCTCGGCTTTGGTGGCGCTTATTTATCAAAATCAAGAATCAGGAGGATGTCCGCGCAGGATTTTCAAGCGTTGGCCCAAGCTTATGGTCGGGCTGCGGTACGGGCCAGAAAGGCTGGATTTGACGGTGTGCAGATCTTCGCGGCCCATGGTTTTTTCCTCAGTCAGATGCTCTGTCCCCGGTACAATGATCGCACCGATGAGTATGGCGGAGAAATCGCCAATCGGGCCAGGGCCCTCATAGAGGTTCTTGAGGCCATCCGAATCACTGTTGGTCGGGACTACCCTGTGCTGGTGAAACTCAATTGCCGGGATTTCGTAGACAACGGCCTGACCCTGGACGATTCAGTCCAGGTCGCCCGCATGTTGGAAAAGGCTGGGATCGATGCGGTCGAGCTTAGTGGCGGACTGTTGAACAATCCCAACATTATGCGCAGCAAAATTGATTCTGAAGGTATCCAAGGCTATTTTCTTTCCGAAGCCCGGGTCTTTAGGGAAAAGATTCATGTCCCCCTGATTCTGGTGGGCGGGATAAGATCTTACGAATTGGCCCGGGAGCTGGTGGAAGAAGAAGTTGTGGATTATATTTCAATGTCACGCCCGTTTATCCGGGAGCCAGGCCTGATAAAACGCTGGAAAGCCGGAGACCGGCGAGAGGCCGCCTGCATCTCATGCGACAATTGTTTTGAGCCCCTCAAAAAAGGTGAGGGCATATCCTGTCTGCCATTAGAGCCGAAGGAGGCCGAAACATTTTTTCCACAGTTATCCGAAATTGTGCCGGCCAGTCCACCGCATCCGCCCGGGACAGGTTATAAGATCTCAATCGGCCTGGAGGACTGGCAAATAAATTATATACCGGTTATAAAGATTCAAATGCTTTCAAACGGGCAGATATCGGAACGGTGACCCTCATTTCCGTTAGGCACCCAAGATCATCAAAAAGTCACCCAGGCTATCAACGATCTTTTAGAAAAACACACAAGTCTTCAATCAAAGAGTTAATTGGCATTGCACCATGAATCTGTGTGAGGCTGGTAAAGCATATGGAGAGCAAAAAGGGTAAGAAAGGCTATACCCAAGTTTATACGGGCAATGGAAAGGGCAAAACCACGGCCGCCATTGGTTTGGCTATCCGGGCGGCAGGCGCCGGATTAAAAGTGTTTATTGCCCAGTTTATCAAAATGGGAGATTACAGCGAAATTAAAGCCTTAAAGCGGTTTTCCGATTTGATTACGGTGGAGCAGTTCGGTCTCGGACGTTTTACTAACGGCAAACCGACGCCGGAAGACATCAAGGCCGCTCAAGAAGGGCTTGAAAAGGTAAAATCCGTCATGGTTTCGGATGAGTATAACATCATCATCATGGAAGAAGCCAACGTGGCAGCGATGTTAGGACTTTTCGCGGTCCAGGATTTACTTAAAATAATTATTAACAAACCCTATGATAAGGAACTGGTTATCACAGGGCGTGGCGCATCTCCCCGGATCATCGAGACTGCAGATCTGGTAACCGAAATGAAGGATATCAAACATTATTACCAAATAGGTGTCCGGGCCAGGGTGGGAATTGAAAAGTGAGGATTCCTTAAAAAATTAACGCTGTCGCTTTTTAATAAATCGAGCAATACAGGCTTTGAGTTCCTCCACGCCGGGAGTTGTCTCAAAAACCAGCTCACCATCAATGGCAATGGAAGGTATGGGCACAAGCCGCCCTAAAGCTTTCGAAAATTCACTGAAGCGCCTGGCTCCTGCAAGATCTTTGGTGACAATCATCTCCCAGGTTAAGACATCCTCAAATTCCCATACAACCGATTCAACCACACGGGTCATATAGACACAGGGGATTCAGTGCTCGCCTTCGTGAAATATCTCCAAATGAATTTTTTGCGTATCCATTACTAAAATCTTAGAAGTTTATATTGTGCATTTTGTGCAAAAAAATGTATTGTGACATTTTCGCTGACTTGAAAAAATTGAATAATTTCGATTGAATATTGAATACTTAAGGTATTCTTTCGATTATAAAAAGGACGGAGCGAAGCGACATCTACAAATCTTCAATCTTCAATTACGGCTTGTCCGGTTAGGTTCTATCGATTAATCCATTATCCGAAAGAACTTCTTCAATCGCCTCCTCCAATTCAAATTTAGGGGGAATCGCATCAAAAAAGAGTTCTCCATTTATAAATAACGAAGGAACGGGGGCAACGCGGCAATGCCGGTAAACGCCTTCTTCCCCGAACAGAGAGCGGGAAAGCTCCAGAAATCGTTCTTTACCGTCGCCTTTCATGAATTCGACACGATGGTAATCAACATATTTTTCGTATTTCGACATCACCTCGCGCACGGCTTCATCCATGTAAACGCAAGGCAGACAATAACTCGCTTTATACATCACTTCGATCAATATTTTTTTGGGGCCCTCAGCTGTCATGCTAAACGGTGACCTTCGGCAGGCGAGAATGGTTTTTATTCAAAAAAAATGGTATCGTCGTAAACATCGTGCATCTCAAGTCGCCAGCACAAATCGAATAACACAATAATCGTAAAATTTCAACGGGATTCAGAGTTGTGGAGGGTCATGTGTAACTCAGCCAAAGTGATACCGAATATGACATGCGAATACCATCAAGTTGACATTTTTTCCGCTTTTAAATAGATATGAGCTGTTATGTTGATCGACCAGAGAATTGAACAATTTGTTAAAAGGGCAGGGCGGAGACCACGAATCCTGGTCAGTAACATGGGCAAAAAAAGCCATGATCGTGACACCAAGCTGCTGGCCACCTTTTTTGCCGAATTAGGGTTTGATGTTGATATTAGCCCGCTGCACCAGACACCCCGGGGCACAGCTCGGATGGCAATTGAGAATGATGTACATGTAATTTGTTTTTTAAGCATCGAAAACACGCATAAAATCCAGATCACCAATTTGGTCCAGGACCTCAAAGCAGAACACGCTGCAAATGTCAGAATAGTAATGGGTGGTGCCATACCTCGGTCTGATTACCAATTTTTATATGGCGCCGGTGTCGATCTGATCTTAAGTTCGGTACCGGCAGATAAGGGTGAGATAAATAAACTTTTAGATTTGTTCGAATAGTATGAAAGGTTTCAGGTGTCAGGTTTCAGGTGTCAGCATCCGAATTCCTAGCGTTATGTCGGAATCGCTCATGAAAGGGACTTTCTTTCACCGGTGTTGACCTTCAGTTGCAACCAAATCAGTGTTCAGGTTTCAGAGTTTTGAGAATTACAAAATAGGACATAATACTAGCATGGAGACTCAAGAATATATTGATGGTGTTTTAGCGAAAAACAGACGGATGGTTGCAAAAACAATCACATTAATTGAAAGCTCACTCCTCTCACATCAGGAATCGGCCAAAGACATTGTCAATGCGCTCCTGCCCCATGCCGGCAAAGCAGTGCGCATCGGAATCACGGGAGTGCCTGGCGTCGGCAAGAGCACTTATATAGAAAGTTTCGGACTGCAATTGGTGAAACAAGGTCATCGGGTGGCGGTGCTGGCAGTCGATCCCAGCAGTTCCAAAAGCGGCGGCAGCATCATGGGCGACAAGACAAGGATGGAAAGGCTTTCGCTGGAGCAAAACGCCTTTATTCGCCCCTCTCCATCCGGCGGCACCTTAGGCGGCGTTGCCCGGCGAACCAGAGAAACAATCGTTGTCTGCGAAGCAGCCGGATTCGATGTTATTATTGTGGAAACGGTCGGCGTTGGTCAATCTGAAACCACCGTCGCATCGATGGTTGATTTTTTCCTGGTGTTGATGCTGGCCGGTGCAGGAGACGAGCTGCAGGGCATCAAAAAGGGGGTTCTGGAACTGGCGGATGCCATTGCCATTAACAAAGCCGACGGCAACAATATCGCAAACGCCAAAAAAGCAAAAATGGAGTACGAAAGGGCACTGAGTCTCTTAACACCTTTCTCTAAAACCTGGTCTCCCCCGGTGCTAACCTGCAGCGCTGTGACCATGAATGGCATTGACGAAATCTGGCAAACTATTTTGGAGCACCGAAAAAAAATTGACGCAACGGGAGAGTTAGTCGAAAAACGCAGCCAACAATCCCTTGACTGGATGTGGGCACTGGTAGAAGAAGGCTTGATCGATCGTTTTTATAAAAACCCGGGGGTAAAAAAATCTCTGCCGAAAATCGTTAAATCGGTTGAAGAGGGGAAAACCGGGCCAACCATTGCGGCACATAAACTTCTTTATTTGCATGATCTGTGTTTTTCAGAATCGGACTATGAGGGCTGATTCCATGCCAAACAAGTTTTGCCCCCATTGCGGTAAGCGAACCGGTTTTCAGGTAAGGTTTAATGTTTCGTGTCGAATTGG
The DNA here is from genome assembly GCA_902749685.1 of Olavius sp. associated proteobacterium Delta 1. Taxonomy (GTDB): domain Bacteria; phylum Desulfobacterota; class Desulfobacteria; order Desulfobacterales; family JAFDCJ01; genus JAFDCJ01. The sequence continues at coordinate 37,116 of CACVKW010000871.1, forward strand.
TGATGAACAAGAAAAAGCTTATTTACGCGAGTGCCAGGACTGTGGCGGGCGATTTATCACCATCCAAAAAGATGAACGTATGCCGGATAATAAAGATCAATCCACACCGGATTAAAGTGTAACTTTTTGGCTGCATCGCTCGTCCTACAGTAAAAGAAATATCAAAGGAGTGTTAACACCAGCCAAAGATTCAGAAAGTCAATATGCAGGAAAAAACCCGTAAAAAACTCCCTCCCGATGAGTTGGATGATATCTTGGGCGACCACCACCGGTGGTTGGAATCCAAGGGGACCCGTGGTCGCAGGGCCAACCTGCGGTGCTGCGACTTTTCAAATCGCGATTTATTTGGTGTTGTTTTGAAAATGGCGGTTCTGACAGACATCGACTTTAGTCACGCCAATTTAAGAACAGTCAACCTGAAACAGGCTGAGATACAAAGTTGCCGGTTTCATCAAGCCCATATGCAATGGAGCATCCTGAAAGGGGCCAGGCTTTATAAAAACGACTTGACCCAAGCCAATCTTCAATTTTGTGATTTTTCCGATACCATTATGTCAGACGATGATTTTGCCGGTGCATTTTTTCACAATGCCTATCTCGGGAATGCAGTGCTGCGCAAAGCAAATCTTACGGGTGCCAACTTGAGGTTTTCAACATGGTCATCATCAGAGCTATCCCAAATTAAATTCATCGCCAGCACCATCCAACTGGCCGACTTTAGGTGTGCGTCATTACGAGAAATCGATTTTCATAAAGCACAAATATTCAACACAGATTTCAGCGGTTCGGACCTTAGGGTAGTTGATTTTACAGCTGCCAGGCTGGAAAATGTAAATTTTCAAGGAACTAATTTAGACCCGAAATATTTTCAAGAAGCGGATTGGCGGAAATGCATTTTCGACCGACCTGAAGATGTCCCTTAATCTAGGGATTCTTCCTATAAATTGGTATTTGATTTGTCCTCATGGAAAAGATATGGATTATAGGGCTGGGCCAATTTGGAACTATAGCTTTTCAGAGATTGTCGAAAACCCTCAAAAACAGTCATTTTGTCCTGGTCGACCCTGTAGAGAAAAATCTTCTGAAGTGTAAGGGCCCAACTACCACGCTCAGAATTTCCGATGGCGTGAAATTTTTGGAAAAGAATCTAAAAACGGGCCTGAAACCGAATTGGATCATACCGGCGCTACCCGTTCATCTGGCGGCCGAGTGGATTCTGTTGCATCTGGGATCAACAAGGCTAAGACGGGTTCCTTTGCCTTCTGAACTCGATCGGCAGGTTCCCAATCCCATCCGTGGCTCCGAAGGAAACCTGTACGTGAGTCATGCCGGTTTCAAGTGTCCCGCAGATTGTGATGAACCCCGGGATATCTGCACCATCACCCGGAACGTACGTAAACAGAGCATGTTTGAATTACTGGAAAATGTAGATATTAACCCGTTTAAGGCGCTAAACGTACGGAGTCACCAACTGGGACCGGGTATCGGGGGTTACCGCCCTGAACAGCTTTTCGAATTGATGGAGAACGTGGAACAAACCCCGGGGCCTATCCTGGTGAGCACGGCCTGTCGGTGTCATGGAATTATTACCGGTCTTGAAAAAAAAGACTGAACACCGAACATCGAACGTTCGATGTCCGATGTACATTTTTTCATTTCATCACCCATAATAACAATTTAGCGAGTTATTCATTTGGGTCACCAGCGCTAATTGTTAACGGAGGGACAGAGTGCTTACTCCAGAATTGAGCATCCCGGCATCCTAAAATCGCTGCTGCATCTATATCATCCCCGGCCTGGTCGTAACGGCCCAGCGCATAATAGCATGCCCCCCTCGCAAAATATGCTTCGGCATAGGCGGGATTTTTTGCAATGGCCTGGCTTAAGGCTTTGATCGCTTCCCTGTGGCGGCCATCCTGTTTAAGACGCTGTCCCCGTTCATACCAGTGTTTGGCGCCAAAACTTAAATATTCCGGTTTTTCCATCTACCTGTTTTCCCAGATTGCATCCCGGTCGTTTTAGGCCCTTATCCCATGAGAAGGCCGGCAATTCGTTCCGGTTTGTATACCTTGCCCTGGGCAACCACGACCCCTTCGATGACCAGGGCGGGACTTAGAAGCAGTCCGTATTTTTCCCGTATTTCCTCTGAAAGCGTCCATTTTTTAACTATCTCGGCTTCGATACCCGTTTCTTCGACAGCCTTTTTGGAATTGTCCAAGAGTTCGTTGCATTTATTACACGGTGGTTCAAGACCGATGACCTCAATGTGTAGCAAAGTTCACCTCCATATCACTTCTTTTTAGCATCACTCTACCGGCTCACGTATAATGTGCGCTGGTTCGGGGTAGGCGGGACTAAAACACTGCAAATCGTTGATTTCAGACTGCACCGCCATTTTCTTTGAAACCTGGTCCAGGGATTCGCGCACAATGGATTCCAAATCTTCGGGCTCAAGTCTGACCCGGGCGTTGATAAGGAGCGTTCCCCGGAGTAATTGGTCAAGCTTTTCCCCTCCGATAGCAGGTTCATCCGCAAGATGGGTCAGGTTGGCCCACATGGATTTACCGGCACTGGTAAAAACAAATTTCAAATGGCCGATTTCCCCTTTATCGGTTTTAAATCTATCCCGGAGCCTGGTTGCCAGGGAGGTCATGAACCGGCCGGCATCAAACTGTTGGTCGGCCTGCAGTTTAACTGCGGCATTCAGCCAGCCCAAAACTGCTTCAGCGGTTGCATAGCGATCATAATCGATTTGGCTTAAGACTGTGTTGGCGCCCGGTCTGCCCGAAATAAGATCATCAAACCATTCATCCATTCCGGTACCTTCTTTGGCGGAGACCGCCAGCAGTTTTTTCCCCGGATAACGATCGCCGATGGCGGCCAGCAGTCGCTCCGATTCTTTCTCGGTCAGAAGATCGACCTTGTTGAGTACAATGTTGTCGGCTTCTTCCATCTGTTTGCCGAACAGATAGGCAACGTCTGCCGGAAAGTCGGTTTGGGTTTCATTCAAAATCAACGAACGTACGCGGTCGGGGTCAACCATAATGGAAAACGGGGCAAAACGAAAAGCGTCACGGTATTGAATTTTTATCGGGTTGGCGACGGCTGCCACAAAATCAGTGCAGCTGCCGACCGGTTCGCCCATTAGAACGTCGGGGTTGTGGACCAGTATTTTTTCGACATGATCAATCAACTCATCAAATTTGCAGCAAAAACACCCTTTCACCACCTCTTCCACCGGCACCCCGAGATCCGTCAGCATCTGTCTTACGATAATAGTATCGACCAGATTTTCACTCTGGTCATTGGTGATGAATCCCACCCGCATTCCTCTTTCAATCAAACGTTTGGCAAGTTCGGCTAAAGCCGTTGTTTTTCCGGAACCTAAAAATCCACCGGAAAATATCAACTTTACCGGCTTTTTTACGGATAGTTTCCTGGCGGTGCTCATATTTGTTACCTCCTGTTTCTACAAGCTATCTCAAATCCTATTTTTGAGATGGCTTATAGCATGGCTGCATTCATTGTATAATATCTAATGCTCAATCCGTCAATCATCCCCAAGTTGATTTCTAGCTCAGCGCAAGACGATTGCAGGGAAAAGCTTGTCAATCGGACGCTTTGACGGTATATACATACAATATGCACCCCTGGCTAAGACGGCTTTATCTGAATAACCACTCGATGTAAAAATGAAATAAGGAGAAAAGATGGCGGTTATAGAGAAATTTTTAGGTCAGCGAGTTGAAATACCCGAGGATCGAAAATATTATCCAAAACAGGGACTGTGGGCCAAACCAAAAGACGATGATATGGTCTTTGGATTCACCGAGCCAGCCCTGGTTTTAGCCGGCGGGATCAATGATCTGGACTGGCTGGTCGGCGAAAGCGTGTCGGTTAAGCAAGGCCAGGATGTTGTCTTTGTGATTACGGGGAAAATCTTATACATCGACGCCCCCCTTCAGGGAAATATTTCATTTAACCCGGAAGTCAAACATGACCTCTCACTGGCCTCGGAAGATCCCTATGGGAAGGGATGGCTGTTTAGAATAAAGCCGGATACCGGTATAGGAGAGGCCGGCCGAACTGCAATGGACGCTCAGGGATATACAGAGAGTTTAAAAGAAACCGATGGATTTAAAAATCCTGAAGGATTAAAAGGCGGTGTTTCGGGCATTTGCAAGGCGGTCTATTCAGGCATCCGGGAACAGAAATTTTGACAACATCCCGGGTATGGAAGCACTATCGGGGGCCGTTCGCGGTGCTCCGGGTCTACCGGATTAATTTTTCCAGATACTCGGCAGCATACTTGGCGGCCCTTGCTCCATCAGCACAGGCGGTCAGCACCTGCCACATATCCGTGTCGCGAACGTCACCTGCTGCGAATAGACCGGGAAGCGATGTCATGAGCTTTTCATTCGTTTCCAAATAGCCCTCTGCCGTTTTTTGAACCTCAAATTTCAGTGCGGATATGTTGGGTCGCCAGCCAATTGCGAGGAAAATCCCATCAACCGCCAGATCTTGCCGACCCTTATCCTTTGCTGCCACCTCAATACTTTCGACGAACTCCTGACCGCTGTACCCGAAGACTTCCGTATTCACCATCAGCGTAATATTGTTTTGCTGCTTGATCTGGTCTTCATGAACGGCATCCATTTGAAGGCTATTGCTGCGACAGATGAGCAGAACTTTATCGGCAGTCCGTGCCAGGGTGAGCGCATGCTGGGCAGCGGTATTGTCGCTGCCGACAACCGCCAAGGTGGCGTTTTTTCCTCTGTATAAAGGGCCATCACAAATCGAACAAAAATGAACACCTCTCATATTGGCATTGGAAACCGCCAATCTTTTGGGCACCCGCCCGGTGGCAGCAATGGCGCTGAGAGCCGTATGCTCTTGACCGTCGACATCGACACCGATAAAGATGTTGTCATTGCGGCTAATGCTTTCCAAACGCGTCAATGTGAAGTTCGCACCTTCTTTGTGGGCCTGCTGGAACGCCATCGTGCCGAATTGGGTGCCGGAAGTTCCCTCCATAAGTCCGGGAAAATTGGCCAGATGTTCGATCATATATGAACTGCCACCCGGTATGTCGCCAAAAACAATCGTTTTCAATCCCAACCGTTGACCATATAAGGCAGCAGTGATGCCGGCGGGTCCGGCACCGAAAATCATTAGATCATATGGAGTATTTGACATTTTTAAGCCTCTATCATCAAAACCTTCAACATGGGCTGAGTACTGATAAACTTTGTACCCCACCTTTTTAGGGCTGCGAGTAGGGTTGAAGCACGCCTTTGTTGCGCCAGTCTCCTGTTTTGGATGCCTTTTCGATTCCTTCCATTGATTCAGGCGGTCCAATAAAAACAACAATGTTTTTGTGTTTGATGCGATCCTTCGGCACATCGGTTTTTTCAATCGTCCAATCGCGCATGACATAACTGAACAAATATATGTCACCTTTTTCTTCTACAAACCCCTTGGCCCTGACAACAGAAAGGGGTAAAGCCTCGGCCATGGCCCTCAGCTGCACCAGATCGTCTCCGTTCCAGGCGTAAGTGACGGACATGAGGGTATCCGGTGGGGTGATTTCAAGATCAGGGCTGTCCAGGAGGTCATCAATAAATTGGTCAAGCGCTTCCTCCGAAAGAATTGATACTTTTGCGGTTTCAGGTTCCGGCCCTTCGGAATCGGAAAGATCCTGTTCGGCAAAATCAAAAAAATCCGCCAGCGGGATTTCGGCAAAGGTGGTTTCAAAAAATGAGGGGTCTGGATGAAACTGCCGAATGACATTTTTAGTTTCTTCGATCCTTTCGGGGGAGGCGTTATCAATCTTGTTAATTATAAATACAGTGGAAGAAGCAATCTGTTTTTCTAAAGAGGCATAGACACCGTATGCTTCCAAAAAGTGGGCCGCATCGATCACACAAAACTGCTCCATGAAGCGAAACCGGTCGTTGAATATGGGCAGTTTCAAATCTTTTTTTAAATCAGAGGGGTTGGCAACACCGGTGGATTCAATCAGCATCACATCGGGTTGGACTTTGCTGTTGAGTTCGTATAGACCTTTTATAAAATCTGTTTTAACGCAGACGCAAAAAATGGAACCTTTGCTGATTTCCATCATATCGATGTCTTCGCCTGCGACCAACGTACCATCGACACCGACTTCACCGAATTCGTTAACCAGCAGCGTCAGCTTTTTATCTTTGGGGAACCGCTCAATAATGCGATTCAGCAAGGTGGTTTTGCCGCTGCCTAAAAAACCGGTAATCAGATAAACGTGAGTGAAATCGGACATGCCTTACAACTTCTCCTCGATTTTTTCCTTGATTTGAATGGGACTGAGCACTTTACCGGTTGAAATGACCTCCCCATCAATTATAAGCCCCGGTGTCATGAACACCCCCATTTTGGTAAAATAATTGATGTCCCCGATTTTTACAATTTCAATGGGCCCGGGGGAATCCAGTTCGGCCACCGCATTTTGGGTGTTTTCATACAGTTGATCACAGCGCTTGCATCCGGTTCCTAAAATTTCTACTTTCATGTTAGGCCCCCCTTTGCCAGTGTCATGTCCCACAAATATGCTGCAAAAATGGCCTGGAATATTTTAGTGCAGTTGAGTTCTTTAATTGAGAAAATTCCAAGCACCAATTAACAAAAAACAAATAATATCCAAATTCGAAATACAAAACAAAAAAACGAAACCGCCTTTTAGGGATCATTCATATAGGGGTACCGCACTTGCCTTATCTTGCAGCAATAGAAGATTCTGGCAAAATTTACAGACAGCCAGTGATCCGTTTGATCGGGCAAGTTGGTCCCAGAGGTTAAAATAGATTGCCAAATTTTTCGAATCCATCTTCTCGGTCAATGCATCCGGTTCTTCCAGGTCCCGGATTCGATCGGATTTTCCGCAATAGGGGCATTTAATGTCAAACAATGCCATGTCTGTTTTGGGCAGGCCGTGCGTTAAGACAAACGTTTTCAGTTTTTCAGCCGCTTCATTGGTTTCCAATATGAACAGTTCTCCTGGCCTGTAGAATTAAACAAGCCGGGCCTTTTGCAGGTCCGGCTTGTGCATGTTTAGGCGGTTATCATTCGACTTTGGAATCCGTGCGCGTAGACATACCGGCTCCTGCTTTCGCCAGGTTCTCCTGGATTTTATCGAACTCAAATCCTTTTTCGCGCAGAGCCTGGATACGATCACGCATCTCGTCATTCGGCGCCCGTTTGGCCATCTCATCGATCAGTTCCTCATATTGAGGAATGATACTCTCAAATACCAGATCCCGTTCGATACAGATGGTCGGTAACACCTTACCCTGAAGCTCAAGAAACTTGCCGATTCCATCTTTGTTTTTGATCGACCATTCCTTGTATACGATCATATCCTGAACATCAGACGGCAAGGCGGCGATGGACTCCATCATGTAGCCGCAGGCGGCGCACTGTATACTGTCCAGTGTCAGCACATCAATGGTAATTTTATCTCCCATAATCCGAAACCTCCTTTCTATGTATTTTTACCAAGATTCCGGATACTTGGCATAATATTGTTCAAACCAATCTCTGACTTCAATGGCCTGATCCATATGTTCCACCGGAACATCGTAAGGCATATCTCAGCCAGGGGCGAAGGTATAACCTTCTTGCCCACCTGCTGCCAGGCTCACAATCGCATCCTCTCTGGGAGACAACAAGCCAAGGCTCAGGGCCAGCGTCAGCTTCAAATTGCCGCCAAAGCCTACCCCGTGTTTGCGCGCCAGGTCCCGCACAAACAGCATGTTGAGCTGTTCATCGATCGCAAAGCCGTGGGTACCGATCTTACAGACATCTTCCATGACTTTGGTGCAGTCACCACAAATGAAAAATGATGAGGTCGCGCCGGCATCATGAATCACTTGAATAGCCGATTGCACATTGGGGGTGACAAATTGCTGAAAGGTCTCGGATTTAATCTGAGAGGCCACCGGATCGACGATGGCGATAATTTCACAACCCATTTCCGCATAAAATTCCGCGGCGCGGGCGCCTACTTCACCGGCAAATTTGATAACATCGGCAGCAAAATCGGGATGTTTGTAAACATCGGTAAAGATGCGCACACCGGCCAGATGGGAAGCCAGGGTCAAAGGCCCGCAAAAAAGACCCATCAGGACGCAATCGAGTTCATCCAGCTGCGGTTTGGCAATTCTGGCGGCTTCATAAAGCACCGGCCAGCGACCGGAGTCTTTAGTGGGCATTTGGAGCCCTGCATCTTGGGGAGTCTTATCGGAACAGGGATGATTCGTTACGGAAGGTACATTGTCGGGCCACCATTTCAGGTCACAACCAATGGAATTGGCTTCGACCGAAAGATCGAATACTAGCGGAATTCCGTCCGCGTTGTATCTCTTGGCGGCATTAACGACTCCTTTCGCCAAAAGTTCGGGATCCTGGAGCATTTTGTCAGCAGGCTCATTGATCAAAAAAGCGCAGTGAACCCCTGCGTATGGCACCCATGGGGGTTTTGCCGTTCTCTTGCCCCGATAGGCATCGATCAACATTTGTTTGGCCATTGGAAATCTCCTTTCGGTTAAAATTTCAACTCAAAGTTCTAAAATACCTTGGGTCAATGTGCTTTGCCGTCACCTCCTTTCAGTGTCTGTTAACAGATAGTTGGGTCAATTGAACGCAAGCTTCATCTATCTATTGGGATAGATGCGAATGATCCTTTCGACCAGTCGCAAAAGAGAGATTTAATAACTCACCATTCTCTACTAATATTGTCAAGATTCATTTTTGATTTTCTGTCCAGGTAAAATTTCACTCCAAAAGTATAATTCCGAAATAGTTGTAAGTATCACCGGTTTGGGTGGCAATTTTTGAGGTTTTGGCGAGATTTTTCAGAGTTCCAATGACATCGATTGAAAATGATTCCACCGACGGTCTTTTTTCCTGGGGGAACCGGCAGTCTTCCGGGTATGCGCATTCCTTGCAAAGCGCACAGCATTCTCCGACTAAACTGAAAGCCTTGTAATAGCCCTCAAGAAAAAGCATCCGTTCCAGACTGATGGTGCCTTTCCAGCAACGCACTTGGCCAAATCTTTTGCGGCCGTTGTTCAGGTAAAAATCCGAGCAGTTTTTGGTCCCCACCAGAAGCAGTGCCAACTCATATTCATCGAGGATGGCGCGGACTTTATCAGGTCCCGGTGTCGCCGGGGGGCAGGTCCAGTTGGAATCAAAGCGGCTGCAGCCATAGTGGCATTTTAGACGGACCCACTCGGCCACCTCGATTTTGTCAATGTTAAACGGAAAGATCGCTGTCAGGCCATAGCTTTTACCCTTCTCAAGAAGGCGTTGGGTCAATGAATGAGAAATGCCTTCATTATTTCTGAAAGGGACAACCTTTTTCTCTGGCATTAAACCTCTTCTCCTTTACACGGCTCAAATCGAATGGATGCATCACGCGGTATCGCCATTTCCAGGGCTACTTCAGCGGCTTTGAGCACGCCCGCCGGAACCGGACAGGAAGGATGGCACCCCGCCTGTTCGGCCGCAAGATACACCGGGTTGCGGGTTACCGGCGCAAAAATCTCCTTTAACGTCAGCTTACTCAAAAGCTCGGAAAATTGCTGGATCTGTTGACATTCGGATTCGCTGATTTCCAGGCCGACAGTGATTTTGTCTATTTTCCGGGCTTTTATGCGACAGGCAAACCCGCAGATACCCGCATTTACGGAAGCGCAGGTATCGCTAGCACGAACTGCAGCGCCATTTTTTGTTTTTGGTAGATTTTTATCTTCGCTCTTAATGGCCATATTCCGGGTCTTGTTATGCATGTTTGCCTTGGGCTCGTTGACCTGTTCAACGAGCCACAAAGCGCCAACTGAAGGTTTTCCGCCGCAGTCGGATCAGCGCCGCCGCGGGCCTGAACCGCGAATAGTCTAATTGAAAAAGAAACTCTGAAAAAGCGAATATCGAATAATGAATGTCGAATTTCGAAGTAATGTATTCTGTCTATTAAAAAAAGGAGCGAAGCGATTCCTTCCTTCGACATTCGAAATTCGATATTCTGCGGTCCTGCGGTTCGCTTCTTAAGTTTGTTAAGTTTCATATGTGGTCTCAAGTAGTGACGTTGCCAAACACCTTCCTGTCCGCAGGCCTACTGGTTCAAAATTTCATCGGGCACGATGCCTTTTAAATGCGGAAATTCATCCGTCATATGCGGCAGTTGCATGGCCTCCATAAATTCCTGCTGGAAGGAGGTTTCGACGGTTAATTCGATGTATTCCACATTGCGGGAACACCAGTTGGCTTCGACCCGTTTTTTCACATTCAAAAGGGCCGCCCGGCAACCATCGCCGGCGGCATTACCCACCCCTTCGATCATTTCGATCTCACAATCCGGGAAGAGGCCCATCACCAGCGCTTTGGTGCGGTCAACATGGGTCCCGAAGGCACCGGCGATTTTGACTTTGTCGACTTTCTCCAGCCCCATGCGTTTGACCATCAGCTTGCAGCCGGCATACAGGGCACCCTTGGCCAGCTGAATCTGGCGAATGTCTTTCTGGGTAACCACGATGTCCTTGTCAATGCTGGATTCTTCGGCCCAGGCCAATACAAATTCAGGCTGTTTGTTGTCCGGATTGATGCGAAAACGCGCATGACCTTCCAGCGCTTTTTTATTGAACACGCCGCTTTTGGCAACAATGCCCGCGCTGTATAGTTCCGCCAATAAATCCAGAATACCCGAACCGCAAATGCCTTTGGCCTTCATTTCTTTGGGTTCTGAAAATTTCCGCCAGGCATCCCGTCCGATGACCTTGTAATCGACCTCCTTGGTTTCCGGATCGATTTCAATGCGTTCCATGGCACCCGGCGCAGCCCGCATCCCGAAAGCAAGCTGGGCTCCCTCGAGGGCCGGACCGGTGGCACAGGAGGATGAGATCAGTTTGTGCCGGTTACCCAAAACGAGTTCACCGTTGGTTCCAATATCGATGATGAGCTGATTTTCCTCATGTTTATAAGGTTCTTCGGCGATCAGCACGCCGACGTTGTCCGCCCCCACAAATCCGGCTTCGATCGGCAGCACGAACATGTAGGAGGATGGATTGATTTTGACGCCCAGATCCCTGGCCCTGATGTCCAGGCTGTGATGGATAACCGGCGGAAAGGGCGCCATTCCCACATGTTCCGGGTTGAGGGATAGAAAGATATGATGCATGGCCGTATTGAAGCCGATGGTGATATCTTCGATATCTTCCCGGGTCAGGCGCAGATAGGTTTTGCCTTCCTCGGGAACTTCCACGTATTCGTCGGGTCCTTCTTCGCCCTTTTTCTTCTTTACCTTTTTTTGGGGCGGAAAGGTATTGGCGATCGCCTTGTCAATGAGTTCATTGGTCCCCTCGATAATGTCATCACTCATGCGCTGCAGGCCGTCCGGAGTCGTCATATGATAGGTGATCCGGGCCATGACGTCCTCACCGTACTTGCATTGGGGGTTCATCATGGATACCGTGTCGATCACCTCCATATTGGTAAGGTCACAGAAATAGGCCGCCACGGTGGTGGTACCCACATCGATGGCCAGTCCGTAGGTGTGTTCCTGTTTGCCCGGTCGAACCCGGATGACTTCCCTGTCCTTCCAAACACTGACCGTCACCTCCCATTTACCGTCACGCAGGGCGTTGGGCAGCTGCCTTAAGGCAAAGATGTCAATCGTCAGATTATTAAGCCCGTAATCCCTTTCGATCCCCCGGCAGATTCGTTCGAAATCGCCGGTGGGTTCTTCAAACGATGGCGGGTCCACTTTGACATAATAAAGTTTGATGGCCGGATTGTGTTCGATGAAAATGTCCCGTGCGGCCTTGCTGACAACTTGTTTTCCGGCCCTGGACTCTTCCGGTACAAAAACCAGGATGTCATCTTCCACCGTGGTTACACAGCCGAGTCGAAATCCTTTTTCCCTGCGTTCGGCATTGACAAACTTTTCTTCTTCCTCCTGCCAGGGGCTGACATGGGACATATTTGATTGAATGCCGTATTTTTCGAAATGCCCATCTTCAATGCGCACGACACACTTGCCGCACACTTTTTTCTCCCCGCACAGGGCTTCGATGTCCACCCCCAGCAAGCGCGAAGCCTCAATAATGGTGATGCCTTTTGGCACTTCACCTCTGCGGCCGGACGGTTGGAAAATTACCATAGCTTTATCATCAGACATTACTTAAACTCCTTCTTCCAGCGGGTTCGGTATCTTTACTTATTTTGCATTTCTCTCAGCCGTCCGATCATTTTGATGCCTTCTGAAACCGCATTACCGGCCGATTCGGCATAGCCATCGGCGCCGAACAGGTTGGCCACATCCTGGGTCACCGGGGCCCCGCCCAGCATAATGGCCACGTTGGGGTTTTTGTCTTTGATCATCTGGATGACCTTCTTCATACCCAGCATGGTGGTGGTCATCATGGCCGACATGGCAACCACCTCCGAGTCGGTCTTCAATTGTTCTTCCACAAAGTTTTCCAGCGGTACATCGCGGCCGAGGTCGTGAACTTCCCACCCGGCCACATCAAACATCATTTTGACCAGATTTTTGCCGATGTCATGCACGTCCCCCTGAATGCTGCCGATGACGACCTGGGCGTTGAGACCACCTTCCGTCTCCGGAACATGCGGTCGCAAGATGTCCAGCCCACCATACAGGGCATCGGCACACATCAGTACCTCGGGCACAAAATATTCGTGGCGGTCGTACAGATCGCCGACAATCTCCATGCCGGCTGCCAGACCGTCCATGATCAATTCAAGCGCATCATAGCCTTCATCCAGGCCCTGTTGGGCCGCTTCTTTGACTTCTTCTTCCAGATACTCAACCACACCCGTTTTTAATTTATCCAAGACCTCTTCTTTTGATGCCATTATTCTTTTCTCCTTGGTATATCAGTTAAAATTAATGTATCGGAATTCCTATAACCTACTGTGGATATAGCGGTTTTTTGGGGCTTCCGAATTTATCCCGAAAATGGAATAGTGGAATTGTGGAATGATGGAATAGTGGGTTTTTTATAAGGATATTATCCATTTTAATCCTATCGTTCCGCCTTCGACGGATCATTCACCCAATACTCCAGTTTCCCAAACCCATTTTTCCAATATTCCATTATTCCAACATTCCAATCGCACTACCTAGAGGCTCTCGACAGGTTGGGGCGAAGCCCCTAACTTGAGTCAGGGGCTTCGCCCCAATATTGATTAAAGCCTGCCTACAGCCGGGCTGGCCTTCTTGCCGTACTCATGGGTTGTGTCGGCGACAGCCTTCATGTTGGCCTCCATGATGGCGGGCCACAGATCACAGCCGGGCATGACGGCGTCGACGCCGTTGTCGATGATTTCTTTGATATGCGCCACCGTGGTTTCAACCGGTGTTTCCGGGTCACAGGTCATTGCATAGGTGTCTATGTTACCCATTAATAAAACGTCGTTACCCAGCTTTTGACGGGCTTCGGCGATGTTGCACTTGATGTCCACCGTCAGCCCATCCGCACCGCACTGGTTCATCATTTCAATCAGGGGATCGGTCGAACCACATATGTGCAGAAGCTTGGGTGACTGCCAGGCTTCCAGAATGCGCGTCAACCGCGGCTGGATAACATCTTTAAAGGTACGGGGGCTTAAAAGGTCGGCTGCCACACCCGGCTCACGCAGGGTAATGTAGTCGCAGCCGGAAGCCTGCAGCATATGGCCGATTTTGATTATCATATCCGTCAAATTATCCAGCAGCGCGTCTACTTTGGCTCTTTGTTTAAAGATCCCCTTGAGAATCAAATCCAGCTCCAAAATTTGCCCGGCCTGGGTAAACGGCCCTAACTGCCAGCAGCCGATGGCCAGTTCTGGAGCTTCTTTTTTAATAATTTCAATGACTTTTGGCATCATTGCCAGACGGCCCAATTCTTGAATATTGTCGGGAATCGTCACTTCCTCCATGGTGGACCATATTTTTTCGGGAATCGTCGGATATAAGATGTCTTCTGAATCTTCATACAGGCTGATGGTATTGCCCATGGCTTCGGATTCCATGGTCATGTCGTAAGGAACCACCACACAGTCAAAGCCCATTAGCCGCGCGGACCAGATGGCCGACCAGGCCATACGTTCGGCGTCTGTGTGTACGCTGGCAAACTTAATGCCGGCTTTTTCAATTCCCGGCATGACCACCATCCCCATTCCGCTGAAAAAGGGCATGGTATCGACAGGTTCTTTGCGCAGAAGGCGCATCACGCGTTCCTTTGGTGTCAATTCTGACATAATGAACACTCCTTTCATACGATCAAAGATTTAGTTTAAAATTCGTTTTTTATCACATGATCCGAAATTATCTGATCTTCTTATACGATTTAAGCACTTCTTGAAAATCGTCTAAAAGATGATTTTTATGGCGATACGAGATGATTTTCCTTTGACATCTAAAGCTTACATCACAAATCGGGTCCGAAATATAGCAACAAAACAATGCGTTTCAGAGACTTGGTTAAGCAAAGGAAGGATCAATCGGGGAGTCTGGCAGCCGATTGAAATGGCTGATATTTATAATTCCGGATCAACCAATCCGAGTTGGATGGCAAAATGGACCAGTTTGACTGGCGAATAGATTTCAAGTTTTTCCATAATCTTGGCCCGATGGGATTTGATCGTACTGATGCTGACACAAAGCATATCAGCAATTTGTCGGGTGGAATGTCCTTCGGCAACCAGCTGAAAAACCTCCCTTTCTCTATTGGACAGTAGTTTATAACGCTCCGCACTGGCGGTGACTTTACGAGGGGATCGGTAGGAGTCCACCACCACCTTGGAAATTGAAGGGCTCAAAAAAGTCTCATTGTTCATGGCAGCATGAATCGCATTGATAATATCCCGGCCGCTGGAATCCTTAAGAAGATAGCCGGACACACCACTTTCTAAAAGCTCATGGATATAATGTTCATGGGAATACATGGATAGAATCAAAACTTTCGCTTTCGGAAATTTTTTCTTTATGCGCTTTACGGCTTCAATGCCGTTCATCTGAGGCATGGCAATATCCATAATGATGATATCCGGCTTTAACTCAAGCGTTTTGTCTACAGCGGCTCTTCCATTGTCCGCCTGGCCGACAACCTTCAAATCATGCTGGTCGTTCAGCAGACTTGCTAAGCCCTGGCGAACAATTGTATGATCATCAGCAATCAATATGCGAACTGGATTAGCCATGGCCCAATGACTCCGCAAAAGGTATCTCAATCCGGATCCGGGTTCCTTCTCCCGGTTTGCTGCGCAGCTGGAAGGTTCCTCCCAGAAGGGAGGTCCGTTCCCGCATACCCAGCAGGCCGAGATTGCGTTTATCGGTTCCAATGATCTGGGTGTCAAAACCGATACCGTCATCCGCTGCCCGGAAGATGATCTTGGGGTAGCTTTTAATAATGGAAAGGCGGAAGTTATCCGAACCGGAATGCTTCAGGGCATTGGTCAGGGCTTCCTGGCTGAAACGATAGAAAACCGTTTCCATGTCAACATCCAAGCGGTGATCAAATCCCACCATGCTAAACTCGATATTATGGCCCGTATGATTTTTGATTTCTTTGAAATATAGATCCAGCGCCGGTTCAAGACCCAGATCACTCAACAGGGTAGGGTGCAGATGATATGAAAGGCGCCTGATTTCCGAGGAAGTTCGTCGCACCATCATAATTATTTCGCCGATTTCATGCCTGAGACCTTTTTCTGGCGCTGGCACATTTTGTTCCAACCTTTCCAAGGCCAGTTTCACAGCTGTTAGAGATTGACCAGATTCGTCATGAAGTTCTCGCGCGATACGACGCCGTTCTTCCTCCTGGCTCTGAAATAATTTTCCGGTAAGCCGCCTTAACTCCTGCTGATTGCGACGAATCGTCTCCCGCATCTGGGCATTCACGATGGCCCCACCCAAGAAGTTGCCCAGTGAGCCCATCAAATGGAACTCATATTGACTCAGTTTCCGGGCTGAGGGGATGTCAAGTCCCAAAAATCCCACCCCTTTGCCTTTGAAGGTAATCAGAAAACAGGTCAGCCAGGGCGAGAATTTTTGCGCTTTCAACTCAAAACGCGCTTTAAAGGTCGGAAAGATGGGTTCGGGCTTTAAAACCATCTCGTCATCGACGAGGGCTTTGCTCAGCAGCGGATCTTTGAAAAATACCGTTTGAGTGTCTTCAGCGCCATCAACGGTAAAGCCAAATTTGGCAATGACCTCAGTTTTTTCCCGTTCGCGATCAATCAGAAAAATTGCCCCCCGATTGAGTTCCAATATCTTCAGTACGTTTTTGAGCGTCTCCTCTAAAATTAGGTTCAAGGCCATATTGTGATTTAAGGCCACGGCAATGCTGTTTAGAATCGAAAGTTCCCGGTTGCGCTGCTTAAGCGCTTCTTCAGTCCGCTTGCGATGGGTAATATCTTTTATGATCCCCTCGAATTCGACATCGCCGGTTTCAGGATTTTGGTATCGTCGGCTGGAAATCAAGGCCTGCATCGCAGCACCATCACGTTTTCTAAATTCAACTTCATAATCTTTTACCTGGCCCCGCCGGTTAATGGCCGCCAGAAATCTATCTCTATCATACGTATTGCGGTAAAGGTTCTGGGCCGATCCCGTTTTCAGCATTTCTTCTTTGGATGGGTAATTAAGCATTTCAACACCGGCTTGATTGATATCCAGTATCTGGCCCTGCTGATTGGTCGTATAGATCATATCGTGGCTGCCTTCAAAGATGCGGCGATATTTTTTCTCGCGTTTGGCAACCTCTTCCTGAAGTTGTTTCAACTCGGAGATATCTTTAAATATTTCAAGACCGCCGGTAACGCGCCCGGCAGCGTCCCGAAACGGCGATGTTGAACAAATAATGGGTATTTTTTTGCCTTCAATACTGGTAATTTCATACTCTCGATTGTGGATATCGCGGCCTTCTGCGATAGCGTGTTTGAGGGCACAGTCAGACTCGCAGATTGGGTTCTTAAACACATCTTTGCAATACATCCCCACCGCATCATGAGCCGAAAAACCGGTAATTTTTTCGGCGGCCGGGTTGATGTAGGTGATGCGCCAGTCAAAGTCGGTAGTGAAAAGGCCGTCCGGAATCCGGTTGAGAATTTCGACAAAACTTTCTTCTTTCTGATAGATATGCTCCAACGCTTTGACATTGTATTGATGGATTTGTTCCGAAAGAAAAAAATTCCAGCCTTGGGGGTGCAGTTCGCCCTGTGTTTTAAAATAGCTGCAGGTGATGCACGAGGAGATTTTTTGAAAAAAATCGTCTTTCGCATCATCGGCACAATGGGTTTTGGGAATCAGCCAGCATTCTATCGATGGTAGCCCATGAGCCGGGCACAACACTTTGGAACAGGATAAGCATTTCCAGCAGGCCTGATTTCTTATGAGCCTTTTATCCTTAAGCGCAATCTCAATCAGATGATCTTCGAGCAACAAATTCACAATACGGATCTCCTTTCGCCCGGCAACGCGGCTCTTGAGCGGCGAAGGTAAAACAGCTATCCGGATAATCACCGCCGTAAACCAGGTCCATGAAGGCGGCGGTTACCCCGCGCAACATGTAGCATTTCTCTGATTTTGCAAGACCGTATTGCTCCAGGTAGCCTCTGGCCTCATAGGAATCACTTGCGCGCATGACGAGTTTTTCTGCCGGATCAAGTTCCTCGATCGCCAGATCCCCCCAGCCAAAAGCCACGGCCACCGCCACAAAACCTAAAATCTGATCTTCTTTGTTTTCAACCATGGGGGTCACAACCTGCTCCCATTCCCAGGAATCGCGAATGCCTTGAAAAGTGGCATAGCCGCACTCCTGGGCCGCTTCAATCAAAAGGGTCCTGGCTTCAGCCTCACGCTGCCGGCCCATTTTGATTTCAAAATCAAAGCTCAGTCGATTGTAATAGTTCACCGAAAATAGCGAGAGGTAGACCCCAAAAAGGGGGATGATCCCTTTTGATTCCCTTATCTTGCTGCCTTCCATGACCGCCTGGATAATCGTGCTTACATCAATTGCCACTTAACGCTCCTTAACATGAAAGACACACGCCTCATCCCGCTTCATTTTGCACTGCCGCTCCTCCACGATATAAAAACCAAGGGGGCGCTGGTAAATCACCTCCAGCGCACCGGCAATCCAGCCCCGGGTAAAGTGACAGCCTGGTGTTTCGCGGCGCCCGTGTTTTGCGAGCCACCCGGTGACATGATGGCTGGACGTGCTCGCGATATAAGCCGAAGTGGGCCTGACCTTTCGAAAATGTATTATCCCCAAGCCGCAATTCTGATACAGCAGGGAGGTCATTTCCAGCTTCGACTTAAGGGATCGGATTTTTTTATATTGGTTGAAGAGATGCTGCAAACTATTATAATTGGTTTCCTCAGCCGAACGGTACAGCAGCTGAACACCTTCCGCGCCCAATGTCTCTTCCAAGGTTTTTTGCAAATTGATATTATAATGATGGCAGTGCATGGCAATGGGTTGTCCCGAGATCACAACCCGGTGCCCGTCCCGATTGAGTTCATTTTGCCAGTCAAAAATGGTCACTTCCCACCTGAATGAATGACGGATACCTCAAATTTTTTATTATTTTATGTCAGACCGAAATCTAGGCCACGCTTTTGTTTCTGGCCAACGCATCATTCCGAATTGCGCTGTGTCGCGCCAAATCCTTATTAACACTGATAATGTTAATCAGCAAGCGGATTTTCAGCCAGATAAAAAACAGCAACTCCAGCGCTCGATAAACGAATATGTTTATATTTCAATCGGTTACTTGCAGTGGCAGGCCTGCTCTGTCTTGTTGGTGTGAAAGATCTGAGGGGTGTCCGAAAATAACATACAGATGATGGTTGAAAAGGGCGAGGATGTCGAGCAATATGACGATCAATCCTCGCCCCACTCAAAGAAGGTATGCAACTGAGATTTTCAAACGCATCATTCGATGCGGCTACATTTTCTCCAAATCACTGGGTTTATCCCAGGCCACCTTAAGCTGCTCGGCAAACTCAGGAAATAGCTTGAGCAAAGGGTGGTTGGGATCTTTGGGCAGCGCTTTGGTTTCATTAAAAACCGAAGTAGCTAAAAACGCATCGGCCAGCGCAACTGCAGACACGACACGGGATGCACCTGCCATGGGTCCGGTAAAAATGAGATCGTTGTAATAAAACGCCGAAAGGGCTTCCATGGCAGCATCAAAACCGGCCCAACCCTTAAATCCAACCATATCCTTAAGCCGCTGTAATTCCATGTAAGAACCGTTACTCGGCGCACTGGCGGTCGCAAAGCCCCATTTTTCCTTTATTAACTGATTCGACAGCCCGCACAGGGCATTGGCGGGCGCGTTGAGCGTGGTGGTATCAACAATAATGGTTTCAAATTCTGCACCGGCCTTTTCGATGGCATCGAGCAGTTTTTGGGCGCCGGTAATTCTGCCGTTGGGTGTCTGATCGTTCTGATCAAAAGCTACCAATAGAACATGCTTGACGCCTATTTGGGCCAATTCTTTAACTTCCGTCAACAAATCTTCCTCCCAGACGGTAATACTGTTATAGAACATCCGGTCCAGCAAACCCTGTTCGGCACAATAGGCCGCGCCCTCCAATTTGGCCGGCATCATAATTGCGTCAACGCAAAAGGGCATGTCGCTGACCGAGGTGACAAAATCCACATATTTTTTGAATTTTTCACCCGGACTGGCGACAATGTCAGCCATGACAGGCACGCCGGTTTCCTTCCACAGTTTGTCTGCCGTTTTCAGTAATTCCTCGGCCCGCCCTTCATTAAACCCTTTTCTGCGGCTGCCCTTGTCAAACACTTTGTCGCTTTCCTGAAAGATGGAAAAGCAGCAGACTGTGGGATAATCTCCCGGCTGACCGCCTAGTTTTACGCCACCGACCTCATATACCTTTGGCTCTGTATTAAAACGTTGCATAACTTACCTCCTTTAATCGTTAACGGGTTTAGCACTGCATTATCTATTACCAAAACTTCCTTTTTTTTATATCGTCTAAAAGATGATTTTTAAAATTAATCTAGATGATTTTATTAACAATAAAATCGAATCCATTGACATCGGCTCGCTGGTATGAGAAAAATTTGACCGCAAAATATTAAAAAGGCAGCAGTGATCGATAGAGGGAGGCAATAGCATGACAGATATAGTTTTCAGCTCATGGGGCGGAGAAATTATCGAAACCCGCGGCGATGAAACGCAAAACCAGACGTCAATCCAAATGCTGGATTTGCCCGAATATTTCAAGCAGGACGAAAAGATAAAGGCCTTGATGGGGTGGAAAGGGATTGTTCTGCGTTCGCCGGAAGTGGATATCATTGATCTTTGCCGGGAATATTTTGAGGCTGTTCTGGCGCATTCAAAAACCTGTGATAAATGTAACTACTGCAAGACGGGCTGGGAAGAGATGCTCGAGGTCTTTCAAGATATTGCCACCGGCGAAGCGACCGAAGAAGACCTCGAATTTATGCAGTCGGCTGCTGAAGCGATCGTCAGCAATGCAAAATGCAGCATCGGCAAATCCGGACCGACACCGCTTTTTCATGCCCTTAAATATTTTGCCGATGATTTTTCACAGGCCGTCAGCGGCGAGAAACCGGTCACCAAGGGAACCTATTATTCAAAACTGACGGCCCCCTGTTTGGACGCCTGCCCGATTCATCTCGATATTCCCAAATATATTGAGTTGATCAAAGACGCCAAATTTGCAGAATCCCTCACAGTCATTCGAGAACGCCTGCCCCTAGCGGGTATCGTGGGACGTGTCTGTTTCCGGCCCTGCGAAAAACATTGCCGGCGCGGGAATTTAGATGAATCCATTTCGATAAAAGCGCTCAAGCGCTTTGTGGCGGATCATGAAGTCGCTGAGCAAAAGGAACCGGAGTATGAGGTCACCCCCTCGGAAAACAACGGCCAAGTGGCCATTGTGGGTGCCGGTCCGGCCGGAATTACCTGTGCCTATCACCTGGCCCGTAAGGGGCATGAGGTAACGATCTATGAGTCCCTGGATGAACCGGGCGGCATGTCGGCTGTGGGTATTCCCGACTACCGGCTGCCGCGCAGTGTCCTGCAACGTGAGGTGCAGCAAATTCAGAAAATGGGCGTTTCCATCAACTACGGTCAAACCATCGGAAAAGATCTGATCCTCTCGCAGCTTGAAAATGATTTCGATGCGGTTTTTATCGGTATGGGTGCCCAGGACAGCACCCATATGGGCATCGAAGGCGAGGACGGGGAATATCAGGGATTTATCCCG
This sequence comes from Olavius sp. associated proteobacterium Delta 1, assembly GCA_902749685.1. Classification (GTDB taxonomy): domain Bacteria; phylum Desulfobacterota; class Desulfobacteria; order Desulfobacterales; family JAFDCJ01; genus JAFDCJ01. The sequence goes on from CACVKW010000871.1 coordinate 58,420, forward strand.
GGACTTGCCTATCTGCGGGAGGTTAATGCCGGCCGCGATCCCTATCCGCAGGGTAAAAAAGTCGTGGTTATCGGCGGCGGTAATGTCGCGATAGATTGTGTTCGCTGTTCCCTGCGCACCGCCAAGGAAGATATTCATCTGGTTTACCGCAGGACCCGCGACGAAATGCCGGCCGATGAGGCCGAGATTAACGATGCCGAAGAAGAACAGGTGCATTTTCACTTCTTGACTGCGCCGGTACGTATCTTGGCAGAAGATGGTAAAGTGGTCGGCCTTGAATGCATCAAAATGGCACTTGGCGAACCGGACGCCAGCGGAAGACCGCGCCCGGTGCCGGTTGAAGGTTCGGAATTTGTTTTTGACTGCGATACCATTGTTTCGGCAATCGGACAGCAGGTCGATCTTAGCATGCTTGCCGGAATGGATGATGTTCAAACAACCAAATGGAATACCATTGTCGTCGACCAATACACCAAGCAGAGCAACCGCTCAAATATCTTTTTTGCCGGTGACTGTGAAACCGGACCGGATGCCTTGATTACAGCCTGCGCCGGGGGCCGCAGGGCGGCCCACAGTATCGACCGTTTTATTAAAACGCAACCCCTTGAATATGATGACAATCACTACTTTGATCAGCTTTTTGAAACTGTAAAAGTCTATGATCCGGATGAGGAAATCCTCAAGGTCGAAAGCAAACAGCGCTTCCAGCCGAGCATGCTCCCATCGGATAGGCGAAAATCAACCTTTGATGAAGTCGAGCAAGGCCTATCCGCCCAGGAAGCCGTGGCTGAAGCCGAGCGCTGCTTGCGGTGTTACCAGGTTGCAACCATCGCTGTCTAGATTCATCAGCCCCGGTGAGTTTGATCCGGGTCGATTAGGCGGAAAAGTGTAATGAGTGCACTGCCTGGCAATCAGCCAGAATATAAAGCCGACCTTTTACTTTTAGCCGGCTTTTTGGGGGCGGGGAAAACCACCTTGCTCAAAAGAATACTTTCCTGGGAAGCCGACCTCTCCGAAACAGTGGTCCTGGTCAATGAGTTTGGCGACATCGGGATCGATGGCGCCTTGCTTAAATATTCCGGTTCTGACGTGATCGAGTTGACCAGCGGATGCATCTGCTGCACGCTCAGCGCCGACTTACATCAATCGCTGAAGCGTATATGGAATCGATTCAAACCCCGCCGCATCATAATAGAATCTTCCGGCGTTGCCGACCCCCAATCGATCGCCCCTGTCTTAACGGAGCCGGGGATACGTCCATATATGGATCACAAAAAAACCGTTACTGTGTTGGATGCAGATTATTGGGAGGCACGGGAGGCATTTGGGCCCCTTTTTTACAACCAGCTGGAGATGGCCGATTTAATCCTTTTGAACAAAATTGATTTGGCAAAGCAAGAAAAAATCCCTCGGTTTCTTAAAGAAATTCATGAGATTATACCCGGTAGCCAGGTAATCCCCACTATTCATTGTGGCATCGATCCCGAATCCCTCTGGCTAGCGGCCACGCCCAAAACGCTTCAATTAATGCCCATCCGATTTTTCCATCCGATTTCTTCGAACCGCAATACGGATTTAAGCGACCCTCATCATTCTGACCGGGAACACGACAACATCGCGGTAGATGCGAGGCACTATGTCACGTTTTCTTTTCAGGAGCCAAATATCGTTGACGAGACTCGTTTTAAAAAATTTATCAGCAACTTACCCTGGGAGGTGTTTCGTATAAAAGGACCGATCCGTTTTGCCGATCACGCTGTTATGCTAAATTTCGTCGGCGGCAAAAGCGAATGGACGCCCTGGGAGGGGGAATCGCAAACTCAACTGGCATTTATCGGGTGGAATATCAACCCCGAAGAGATACTTAAAAAAGCAGCCTCTTGTATTAAATAGTAACGAAATTCTACATTAATTCTTCTGTCTCCTTTTTTCTCATTCAAAATTCGATGTTGGACGTTCGATGTTCGATGTTCATCTTTTAAGAGTTCGATGTTTAGCCTGTTCGATGTTGGGCGTTCATCTGTCAAACCAACCCCTTCTAACAGCATTTATACAACCGCAACAGGCGCTCGTCCATCACAAAATAAAACTTCATGAAGGAAGATCCGTCCCAGCGGGTTCTTACGCCGTGCACGGTATTTGCCAGAGCGATGGTGCTGCGCAGGTGCGTAATCATAATAAGCTGTTTGCTGTCGGCCACGTCTTTGAGAAAGGCCTGCATGGACTTATGGTTGGTATAGTCCAGGGAGGGCTCCACTTCATCCAGCAGAAAAAATGGGCTTTCAAGTTGATGAAATACAGCCAGCTTCAAAGCCAGACTGGTAATGGACTTTTCACCACCGGATAATTGATGCGCCCTGCGCAGCCGATTGCCCGGAAGATTGACTTCGATCTCCAAACCCTTTCGTTCATTTTTTGAAATTGCATCTAACCGAACCTCACCCAGAGGTATTAGATAGGACATATAGCGCTGAAATAAGGGGCCGATAATTTCTTTGAGACATTCAACGGCTTCTTCTTCGGATTCTAGGTCCAGGATTTGCCGGATATAATCAAAGCGCTGCCAGGGGTTTAACTGGATAAGGTCATTAATTTGTTCCTGGCGGATAATGGTTTCCAGACAATGCCTGAGATTATAGGCATCTAATTTTTGGCAATAGGCTTGGCGTGTATAACTGGTTTTATCGATCCAGTACTGATCTTCCCCATTTTTGGTTCTTTCACGGGTCAACTGGATGCCGGGCGCGTCTTTTTTTTCGCCCTCCTTTAAATTCAACTCTACCCGAATTTTGGAGGCCGGCGGATAATCTTTGCTGCCGGCAAAAAACAACTCCTGTTTTTCATAACAACGGATGCGGCCCAGATCATTCTCGCCCAGCGCCCAAACGATTGCATCCAGAATATTTGATTTTCCGACGCCGTTATTTCCAATGATAACACCGATGCCCGACTGAAAACCCATGTTGGTTTTTTCTGAAAAGGATTTAAAGCCTTCGATGTTCACATCTTCCAGATATATATTATTCATTTTGATTCTTTTCCTTATACCGTCTGAGGATTTCGTCGATGAGTTCTTGCTGCATGGGGATCAGAGATTCATAAACCAGGTCACCATCCAAAGCAACACTGGGCAGGGATTTGGCCTTCAGTTCCCGAAAGCGCTGCACCCCTTCACGGGTACGCATATCCCATTCATGCACTTCAATAATTTCCTGGATGTCTTGCGGTAAAACCTTTACCGATTCCGCCATGTAGACGCAGGCAACTCATTGCCGAAAATCAGTCAACAGCACATCCACCAACACGGTTTGTGCCAAATCATCCTCCTTTGTATTCAGCATGCATGACTTTGAATTCGATCTTTTCATCCGCCACTTCCAGCTGACCCCAGGAAATCCCATTTGCGTCCGATGCCGGCCCGAGACTGATGAAATCCTTGCCGGCGATATGCCAATGTCCCCATTTTTTGAGCTGGCTGAATATTATAATATCGACTTGAAATTGGGGAATCATGGCCTCCAAGGCCGGAAAAACGGTTTCATCCTGCATGAAATTTGTCAACCCACACACCATATTCATTTCCAGAGCAAACGGTTCGAAGTCAGAATAATCGGGAAGTCTCTGAATATAATCGCCGAAAAAGACCATACCTTTTTTTTGCTGCATTTGAAAACGCAGCACCTGGGGCAACCGCAACAGCCAATCCCTGTCCTTTTGTTCGAGTGGCGGCATGCATTTTTTCTCTTGACCCTGGGCATAGCACCAATCGTTTGCCCCCTGAATCGCAAAAGTTTTGTGTGCCCGTATTTTCCGTATCAAATCTTTGGTTTGAGCAGGATCCCCTGTCAGGTTGCCGAGGCAATAGCAAGCTTCTATTTCACTGGATTGCATGTGTCCAATGAGTTTTTCCAAAATAAGATGATTGCCTTCGATTGCACTGATAAGGCCGACCCGGCCTCTATCGGAAGCGTCGGTATGAACCCGAAAAGATTCAGCGGGCGTCAGGCTGCCGTTTTTAGCGGCGGTGACGGCAGCGGCCAGTTGATCGGGGCAGGAGGTTCCATTGCGGCAGTCAATTCCGACGAGGTATTCCAGGGCTTCTGCCAGTGGTTTTCCTTCTAAAAGACGCGCGACCAGCTGGGCATTGCCCGGACAGCCACCCCCCACAAAACGAATTTCCGCGAGACTGCCGTTGTTGATTTTAAATAAAATTTCAGGGGGGCATACGCCCTGGGTCGCATAAATAAAACGCTTTGTTTTGGTTTCACCAGGCATATAAATTTCCGTACAAGTCAGGGGCTTCGCCCCAATTGGAATGGTGGAATATCAGTTGTAGAAATTCAGAGACGTTAAATTATCGCTTTACGTTTTCTACACGACCGCCTGAAAGATGGAAATCGTCTAATAGTTGATTTTTTTATAGAAAAAAGATGGTTTTATCAAGAGGCAACGCTTGGGGTGGACTCGCAGACAGGTCTATTAAGATCGATGCAATACGGGGCGAATCTTTATTAATCACTAGATGGGGTTTTGAAACCACTTCTAATCATTATTTGAATTCAGGTATTGCTTAGCCGTATCCCAGGTCTTGTGGAGAATGCCGAGGGTGCCTTGGCAAACTTCGGTGCGCAGACCGAACAACGCATTAAAGGCCGTTGAATTTTGTTTCATCTCTTCTATGGACATAATGGGTGTCGAAACCAAAAGCGACCGCTCATAATCTTTAAATAGCCGTCGGGCCATATCCTCGCTTATATTGCCACACTCCTGTTCGAACATGCGCTTCCAATGGCTTGTCCAGCCGGGTATCATAAAAAAGGTTCCGGCTACCTGGCATTGTTCTGCGTAATAACGCTCGCGCCCTCCGATAAGCAGTCCGATACAATCATCAACCGGATGGTCCTCATCCAGGGGGATAAAAACGGGCACGCCGGCATCGGATAAAAGTTCATCCGGTTTTTCCAGCGCATTGCCGCACAAACCGTATCCGAGCAATAAGGCATCCACCCTGGTCCCCATTTCGCGAGCCGCTTTAACCAACCCCTGCTGGAGCAAATTTTTGCGGTTGTGCAGACCCAGCTCTAAGACGTGCACAAGGACTTCCAGACCGTTTTTCGGAGCAGGCGTAAACACCTCAAGATCGGAAATTCGATTTAAAGTCTCAGCGGGCTCAAGCTCATCTATCATTCGAACCGATCGGCTATTCTCCAGAACTGTTATACGCTCTACATCTATATCGGAATTTAGCAGATAGGCGAATTCGAGTTCTAAGATTTCACAGGTTAATATTCCCAGTACACCCATATGTTTTTGCACCTATTTGCAGCATGGTCGATCGAATACCCGCAGGGTTACTTGTTCGGGACACAACCTAATTTGGAGGCCCTTAGGGGATTTTTTCTGACAACATGCTGTCAGTAACTGATGTTTCGGGTGTCAGGAATTGGCAGTGCTGAACACTGAAACCTGACACCTGAAACCTAATATTCAATCCCTTTTTGTGCGGTAACGCCCTGGCTGTAAGGGTGTTTTATCTCCCGCATTTCGGTCACCAGGTCAGCCATTTCAATTAATTCAGCCGGAGCATTCCGACCGGTCAGGATTAAATGGAGCTCCGGAGGTTTCTGGGCGATGGCTTCTTTGACTTCTTCCAATTTAAGCAGGCCGAAGTCGATGGCCATAATTATCTCATCCAAAATGACCAGGTCGTACCGGCCACCGGCCATGGCCTCAAGAAATGCTGCCAGTCCTTTGGTTGCCAGATAGATGTCGATAAGCTCACAGGTCCTGCTTTTGAAAAATACATCCCGACCGAATTGTTTTAATTCAACAGGGAGATCAATGCGGGATAAGGCCTTTATTTCACCAATGTTTGCCCGGCCTTTCATGAACTGCAAGATAAGCACGTTGAAACCCTGTCCCAAAGCCCGCAAGGCTAAACCGAAGGCGGCCGTCGTTTTCCCTTTGCCGGATCCCGTGTGAATTAAAACCAATCCGTTGCGCTTCATAATTAAAAGAATACTTCCTTAAATACATAGGAACCCGGAAAATGCTCGTCTGCCAGCAAGGTGACTTCACGCGTCATTTCGCGTTCGCCGCACAGGTAAAAATCATAGCTTGCCGGCGGTAAATTTTTCTTTATAAAACCGGCGGCACTCCCGTGGAATGAACCCGGCGGTGAAAGATCGGCTTTAGATGGCTCTAATAGGCAGGGGGTGTAATTAGATGCAATTTTACGAAACAAGTCTTGAAAATAAAGGTCTTCGCCTGATGCGACTTCATGCAGGATAATAAAATCAGCTACTCCGCAACGGACCATGGATACAAACGGCGCAATGCCCGTGCCGGTGGCCACAAAAACGGGAGTACGCTCCGAAGGGTTGAATGTAAAATACCCGTGGGGGCCCGTGATGCGAAAGGCAGCACCGATCGCGGCATTGGCAAGTACCGGCGAAAAACTGCCCTGGGGAACATAATAAACACAAAGCGTCAGGGTTGGATCATCCGGTGTGGAAAGCAGTGAATAATACCTTTCCATTGATTCATGGATGAAACGAATCGTCTGGCCGGCTTTAAATTCAAATGATGGCGGGCGCGTCAGTTCGATTTCAAAGGCATTTTTCGTCAACCTTCGGCGTTGCAACAATTCGACGATTTGGATCGCAGCTGGGTTGTCCGGCGGCGTCGACACGGCTTTTTTTCCCAAAGGTAAAGTCTCCTATAAATTGGAATGAACTAGGGTTACTCAGCGTCATTCTACTATTTTTCCCGTCAGAGATATAACCGGTTTGCGGTGTCATGTCAAGATTCAGAGATCTTGCAAAACGTGGGAGCAATTGGGAATTGTTGAATTACGATCTAATCCGGATCCACCCGGGGCGGCGCTCGTGTGAAACTTCATGAATCTACTGTCATTCTCGTCTGAAACTACACCTGATTTAAACAGCGAACCGCAGAATATCGAATATCGAACCGCAGAATTTCGAAGTGTGGAATCGCTGCGCTCAGTCTTTTTTTAAATAGACAGGATGCATTACTTCGACATTCGACATTCGACATTCAATATTCGATATTCGCTTTTTCACAGATTCTTCCACGAACAGACTGGACCCTGGCGGCCAGAGACGGCGCTTAATAAGATCCGATTCACTCCGTATATCTTCCCGGCACGAGTGTGACCCGTGGGAATTGGCCCAGGGGACTTTCATCCACCAATAACCTGCAACCGTATGTTTGCTCCAGTTTCCGGAAAGAAAGCACATCGGAAGGTGAACCGCTGCACACGATTTCACCGTCTTTGAGTAAAAGCACCTGATCACCGTACATGGCCGCCAGGTTTACATCATGGGAGACCATGATCACGGTGATGGCTTTTTGCACCTTCAGCTTTTCCATCAAATCCATAACCCTGACCTGGTGGGCAAGATCCAACGATGCCGTGGGTTCATCCAGCAGCATGATTTCAGGCTCCTGGCAAATTGCGCGGGCGATGAAGACGCGCTGCTGTTCGCCGCCGCTTAATTGATCTAAAGCGGCGCCGGTTAAATGGTCCACCCCGGTAAACTGCATGGCCTGTTTGGCAATCGCAAGATCTACTTCACGTTCAATTCCCAGCGCTCCCTGGTAGGGCGCCCGACCCAACAGAACTGCTTCGCCAACGGTAAATGGTATCTCCACCGGCAACCTTTGGGGGACGAAGGCAACTGCCCTGGCCAAGGCCTTGGGAGTATAACTGCGAATCGGACGCTCCATGACTTCAATTTTGCCGCTTTGAGGTCTGAAAATTCCTGCCATAAGCTTCATTAAAGTGGTTTTACCGGAACCATTCGGGCCGATGATGATAAAAAAATCACCTCCTGCAACATTAAATGAAAGGTTTTTCAATACCTTGCGCTTGGCAAAGGCGTGACTCAAATTTGCAATCTTGATCGTTGGATTCATCGTCCCGATTTTTTTAAAAGAATGATAAACAGCGGTGCACCGATTATAGCCGTTACCACCCCGGCGGGCATTTCACCCTGCTGCGGCAGTGTTCTTGCCAGAAGATCGCAAATTATCAGATAGGCGCCACCGCCCAGGATACAGGCCGGTACGAGAACCCGATGGTCCGGTCCCAGGATGAGTCTTAACAGATGGGGCATTACCAGACCGACAAAACCGATCAGGCCGCAATAGCTGACGGTGGCACTCACCATAAATGAAGAGCTGATGAGAAGCGTGACGGTGACGATTTTAAGACTGATCCCTGTCGCCTGGGCCAATTCTTTGCCCATCAACAGGAGATTCATGGCGTGCGAGTGCCAGAAAATAATGCCAAAGCAGGGGATAAGCATCGCGGCCAGAAGGCCGACCTGGCGGATATCAGCGGTTGAAAGGTCTCCCATAAGCCAAAAAATGATATTGTGGAGTTTGGCGTCCCGCGTTACGGAGATCAGAAACATGATCACCGAAGAACAAAAGGCATTTACCATTACCCCTGACAAAAGCAGGGATTCTTTCTTCAGCACCGATTGACCGGATGTCATCACCAGAATCAGCGTCAGGGTCGCCATACTCCCCAGGAAAGCGGTTAGGCTGACTCCCGGAAAGCGTGACAGGCCCAGGAGGATGCCGATAATAGCGCCAATCGCCGACCCGCCTGAAATTCCTAATATATAAGGTTCGGCCAAAAGATTTCTAAGCAAGGCCTGAAAAACCAGGCCACCCAGAGACAGGGTTGCACCAACCAGTGCGGCCAAAAGGACACGCGGCAAGCGGATTTGCCAGATGATGGTATGCAGCATGGAATCCGGGTCATATTGGCCCAGGATCAGCTGCAGAACAGAGAGCATTCCGCCACCCGATGAACCTGCCGAAACACCTGCCAACATAGCGGCTAAAAGAATGATCAGGAGGCAGCCCGAGGTCCAGAGAAGCCGGGTTACGACCCGTGGTGGTTTTGCTGTCATTGAGATTGCTCTTGCAGTTCAGGATGAATCAATCGGGTTAACAGTTCTAACCCGCTCACCAGACGCGGTGACGGTCGATCAAACAGGTCCGAGTCAACTAGAAAAATACGTTCATCGCGCACGGCAGGCATATTCGGCCAGCGACGCCAATCGGCTTTGACCTGCTCAAACCCGGCCTGTCTGGCCATGGAGGTAATGATGAAAACTTCCGGTTTCAGGGCCAGAACCTGTTCTCTGCTGAAGCGGGGATAGGCTGACCGGCCTTCAGCCAGGTTGATCCCCCCGGCAGTTTCGATAAGCTCGTGGATAAACGTGTCGGATCCGGCGGATATGATCGGTGAAATTCCGATTTGAAAAAAAACGCGGGGCCGATAGTTTATTTGTGCAACCCGGGATATCACGCGCTGAACGCGGGAACGCATGCTGGCCGTTAAGGTTTTGGCTCTGTGACCGGCGTTTAAAATAGCGCCGATTTCCAGGATAGTTTGCAAAATGGATTCTAAATTATGGGGATTTACCACATAAACCGGAATATGCAAGGACGCCAACCGGTCAATAATTGTCTTGGGATTGCCATCCCTGGTCGCAATACAAAGATCCGGATTCAAGGCGACGATGCGTTCGATATCCAGGCGCACATAGGAGCCTATCCTGGGAAGCTTTTTCGCTGCACTGGGATAATCACTATACCGGGTAACACCCTTCAGACGATTTTCCTGTTTCAGCGCGAAAACGATTTCCGTGATACTCGGCGCCAATGATATCACGCGCCCGGGATCATCCGGCACAATGACCCGGCGCTGCAACTGATCGACCACGGTGCCGGCTGCGGCCCGGGTTGGCAGGCACATACATAAAGCCAAAAGGGGAAGCCATGATAATCCAAGCTTTCGCAATATAATGGGCATGTTGATCATTCCCAAACTATAATACTCACAACATATTGATTTATAAGTAAATTAATATCAATAACAAATCAAGTGAAATATAATCTAAAATCGTCGGGATCATTCATCTTATGACTGTGTATAGCTTGAAAACGGGGTCATTCAAGGATGGTCAAATGTCTTATCCTATTGACAGGTAAGAAATTTTACAACATAATTTTATTGGAATTTTGCCTTCTTATACAAAATGAACTGGGATGCCAACATGTATGACTACCTTGTAGTCGGATCTGGATTCGGTGGATCGGTATCGGCGCTGCGTTTGGCTGAAAAAGGGTATCGTGTCGCCGTTCTGGAAAAAGGAAAGCGCTATCGTACCGAGGATTTTCCACCTACCAACTGGAGCCTGCGAAAATTTTTATGGATGCCGGGGCTTAAGCTTTACGGCATTCAAATGCTAACACTATTCAAACATGTTTTTGTGTTGCATGGTGGCGGAGTAGGCGGTGGCAGCCTCGTATATGCTAATCAATTGCTGGTACCTCCCGACGAGGTTTTTCAAAAAAATGAGTGGGGACCTGGCGATTGGAAAGCAAAACTAATGCCTTTTTATAAATGCGCCAAGACGATGTTGGGTGCCAATCCAAGTCCTTCGATCGGCAAAGCTGATAAGGTGTTGGCTGAAATCGGCCGGGAAATCCGGGGGAAGGACACGTTTCATATCAACGATGTCGGTGTGTTCTTCGGTGAACCAAACAAGCGGGTTCCCGATCCTTTTTTTAAAGGGGAGGGACCAGACCGAGTCGGCTGTTCGTTTTGCGGTGCATGTATGATAGGATGCCCGATTGGGGCTAAAAACACATTAGATAAAAATTACCTTTACCTGGCAGAAAATAAATTTGGTGTGGCGATATTGCCGGAAACTGAAGTTACCGGCGTACGCCCTATTAAAAATGGCTACGAAGTTTTTACCAGAAAATCAACCGGTTTGACTCATCCCCGTAAAAGCTACCGGTCGCGTGGGGTTATTTTTAGTGGCGGTGTACTGGGTTCGGTTGAACTACTCTTTAAATGTAAAAACAACGGGCTGCTCCCCGAGCTCTCCGACCAACTGGGAAATCTGGTACGCACTAACTCTGAAGCTTTACTCACGGTTACAGCTCATGACAAAAAGGCAGATTATTCAGATCAAATAGCAATTACATCAGGCATTTATGCGGATGAAAAAACCCATATTGAAATTGTGCGATATAATAAGGGTTCGGATGTCATGGGATTTCTTGTGACATTGCTCACAGGTGGTGGCGGTCATGTTCCGCGCTTTTTACGTTTTTTGGGCAACGCTTTGCGGCATCCGTGGCAATTTATTAAATCGATTTGGATATTCAATTGGGCGGCCCGGACACCGATTTTGCTGGTCATGCAGACCGAAGACAGCCGCCTTCGTCTTGACTATAAAAAACGCTGGTGGCAATTCGGCAGGTGGTCCATGAATACAAAACTTGATCCCGGTTACAAAAAAGTACCTGCTTACATCCCCATTGCCAACGAAGTTGCCAAGCGTATGGGCAGAAAGATAAATGGTCAACCCATGAGCGGCATAACAGAAGTGCTCTTTAATATATCATCGACCGCTCACATTCTAGGCGGATGCGTTATGGGCGAAACCCGGCAGGACAGTGTCGTTGATTTCAAGGGACAAATTCACGGTTATCCTAATCTTTATGTTGTCGACGGGTCAAATGTTCCGGTAAATTTGGGTGTGAATCCGTCACTGACCATAACAGCTATTGCCGAATATATCATGTCACAAATTCCTGATAACCGGAAATAAAACATTCAGCGGCATTTTCGTCAATTTGGAAGCTGTTTTAGCCCGGGCTGGTTTAGTCAGCGATTGTTTCAAACAGGATTTTCTATGTCTCAAGCTAATCTTAATATCTATACCAGCAACCGCATGGAGATTCTGGTCGAACAGCTGGCACAGATCATCCGGACACCTTTGCCTTCGCCGCTGGCGCCCGAAATTATCGTCGTACAAAGCCGGGGGATGGAGCGCTGGATTGCCATGGGGCTCGCTGAATTCAACGGTATCAGCGCCAATTGTTGCTTTCCGTTTCCCAATGTATTTTTGGAAAGTATCTTTAAAAAAGTTAAGCCGGATTTACCGGAAATTTCACCCTTTGATCCTGCAGCTTTGACTTTGCGGCTGATGCGAATAATCCCGGACTGTCTGAATCTAAATGGATTTGAGAACCTGCGGTCCTTTCTGGCCGACGACAACAACCAACAACTCAAACTGTTTCAACTAGCCGGAAAAATCGCCGATTTATTCGACCAGTATCTGGTGTTTCGTCCGGAATTGATATTCGAGTGGGAGGCAAAAAAAGAGAAAAAAAAGCCGCCGCATATCTGGCAGGCCAGGCTCTGGCGGGAATTGGTCGGAGAAATCGGCAACTGGCACCGTGCACGGTTGCGCAAGAGGCTTTTTCAACAAATCAAACAATTAAGCTTAGACACTTCATCCCTACCGGCCAGGGTTTCAATTTTCGGAATATCCTATCTGCCCCTGTTCCACCTGCAGGCATACGCGGAGTTGTCCCGCTTATTTGATATCAATTTTTTCATGGTCGATCCCTGTAAAGAATATTGGTCTGATATTGTATCAGACCGGGAAATAACAAAAAATCGCCGAAAAAACCCAAAAATCGCCGAAAATGTCGAATGGTATCATCTCGAAAGAGGCAATCGACTGCTGGCATCCATGGGGACTCAGGGACGTGATTTTTTCGATTTGGTCACCGGTTTTGACTGTCCGATCCACGAACAGTTCGAAGAACCGGAAGCGCAAAGTGTGCTCGCCTGCCTCCAGTCGGATGTCTTAAACCTGCGAGACAGAGAAGGAAGCGACGTAAATGGGCTTGAGGTATCCGAAAATCTAGCGGGGTCATCCGGTGCCGCCGGCAAGGACGAATCTATTCAAGTTCATTCATGCCATAGTCCCATGCGCGAAATCGAAATTCTGCACGATAATCTTCTGGCCATGTTTGAAGAAGATCCGGAGCTTTTGCCCAGAGATGTCATTGTGATGACACCGGACATTGAAACCTATGCGCCTTTCGTGCATGCGGTTTTTGGTGCCCAATCCGACGAAATCCTGCGAATACCATTCAGCATCGCGGATCAGAGTTACCGTCGCGAAAACCGTACGATTGATGGATTTCTGGCCCTGCTTGATACAGCAGACAGTCGGTTTGGAGCCGTCCAGGTTGTCAGGTTGTTGGAATATTCAGGGATTAAAGAAAAATTCGGCCTGAAGGAGTCCGACCTTAAAATAATTGAGCGCTGGATCAAAGAGACTCACATTCGCTGGGGAATCGATGAAACCAGCAGAATTGAAGCTGATCTGCCCGGTTATCCGGAAAACACCTGGCGCGCGGGATTGGATAGAATCATACTCGGCTACGCCATGCCGGGTGAAAGCCGGACGATGTTTAACGGTATCCTGCCCTTTGATAATATTGAAGGCAGCGAAACTCAGGTTCTGGGGCGATTTCTAGAATTCGTCGATCGGCTTTTTTTATGGTCTAAAACTTTGGGTGAAACCAAAAAACTGAGTGATTGGCAAAAAACTCTATTGGCGCTGATAGACCAATTTTTTCGGCCTGAGGAAAATACAGAGCGGGAATTTCAGTTGTTGCGGCAGGCGCTGGATGATTTGGGTGACAAAGAAGTTCAGGCAAACTTCCAGGACGGCATCGAACCCCGGGTTATCCGATTTTTCTTAAAATCTTATCTGGAACAAAACAATTATGGTGCGGGTTTTCTGACCGGCGGTATCACGTTTTGTGCCATGTTACCGATGCGAAGCATCCCGTTTAAGGTCATCTGCCTAATCGGCTTGAACAACGACGCTTTTCCAAGAGAACACCGGCCGTTGAATTTCGATCTCATGGCACAACACCCAAGGACCGGCGACCGCTCTCGCAGAAACGACGACAAGTATCTATTTCTCGAATCTATCATTTCGGCCCGACAGAAGTTTTATATCAGCTATGTGGGACAAAGCATCCAGGACAACTCCCGGATACCGCCATCGGTGCTGGTCAGTGAATTGCTGGACACCATCGAAAAGAGCTTTGAATCCACCGATAGCCATATTATCGAACATATCGTAACGCACCACCGGTTGCAGCCGTTTTCGGCATGGTATTTTAGAGCGGACAGCGGGCTGTTCAGTTATTCCACCGAGAACATGCTGGCCGGCAGCGGGGCAAATGAAAAAAAGGAGCCGCTTCCATTTTTCGACCGCAGGCTGCCATTGACGGCGGAAGAATCTGATAAATGGAAAAAGATAGATCTTGAATCAATGTGCCGGTTTTTCAACAACCCGGCTATGTTTTTGGTTCAACGACGGTTAGGGATTAGGCTGGAAGATGAGGCGCTTCTGTCAGAGGAGCGTGAAAATTTTGAACTTCAACCACTGGAAGGTTATCTGGTCGGGCAGAATCTGGTAAAAAGTCTGGTTTCAGGCGTTTCGCTAATAGATTTTAAACCGATTCAGAAAGCAATCGGACAACTGCCCCATGGTCATGTCGGTGACTACTACTACGCCGATGTGACGATTGAGGTGCAAAATTTTGTCAGGCAGATAGAAAAATATATTGCGGCCGAGGTGCTTGATTCAATCGAGATAGATTTTGAAACAGCTGATTTCGATTTCAGTGGCCGTCTTTCTCCAGTGTCGGATTTCGGCTGCATTCACATTCGTTACGGTCGGCAAAGAGTCAATGATTTACTCAAAACATGGATTTATCATTTAGTTTATTGCCACACAGCGCCGCCGGATTACGAAAAAAACAGCTACCTGATTTGTAAAGACGCGGCGGTTCAATTTGAACCGCTGGCCGACAGCCTGCCACTTCTGGCAGCACTTCTCCAGATATACCGGCAGGGATTGGAGATCCCGCTTCATTTTTTCCCGAAGTCTTCGTTCGAATATGCCGATGCAGTGCTCAGCAAGTCGAAACCGGAAACAACCGCCCTGCTGCAGGCTAAAAAGAAATGGGTCGGCAGCGAATTTGCTAAACATGCCAGGCCAGAGTCCAAAGACCCCTACTATGATCTTTGTTTTCGCCAATTCGATCCGTTTGATAAGCAATTCAAGAAACTCGCAATAAAGGTCTTTGAACCGCTGTTGGCCCACAGCAGAAAAATTAAACGATAGAAAAGGCCGAATCCGCCTAAAAACCGGCGGACAAGAATGATATAAAATCCTAAACTTGAATGCATATTTGGCCGAAAAGAATATTGTATTATATGAAGGAGAATAAAGATGGCACTGATCGCCCAGTTGCATGATGGCGTGGCAATCAACAAATGCCCGCTAGACCAACCCAAATTGACCATCGGCCGGAGTTCGGACTGCGATATATTTATCGATGATGTCGTGGTCAGCACCGAACATGCCGTAATCGAGCAGGTCGATAGCCCTGGTTCCGGGACACAGATCGATTATTATATCCATGATCTGGGAAGCACCAATGGCACTCAAGTGAACGGTGACGCGGTAAGCCGTCAGAAATTGAGCCATAATGATGTTATCCGGATCGGATGGGTAAACTTCAAATTTATCGATGAAAATAAAGCCGACCCTGACCAGACAGCGAAAATTCACAAAAGCTGGATTCCCGGCGTGTACTATACAAAGGATAAACCGGACGATTGAAAAATGAATATCGATTGAATCCTGCCATGTTGTGACTTATGGAATGATTGCATTCCTCTAATATTCGTTTCACTATTGCCACCAGTCATTTTGAACCATGGATATACTCCCTCAGATAACGGTTTCGATCAAACCCGAGTTGTATCAATCCGTTTTGAAAACGAGTTCCTTCAAACCCGGCAGCACGCTCAGGCTTAAAGTCATTGAGCTTAGAGGTGACCGCGCCCTGATTGATTTTGGACACTTTCGCGCCACTGCCGATGTTAAAATTCCCGTGGCATTGGGTGAAGAACTGCTGGTTAAAGTGCAGGAGTCCGGCCCACAACTCAGATTGTGTCTGCTCAACCCTGAATTAAAGACCATTTCATCGACAGATTCAGGTCCGCCGCACTTGGAAAATCTTTCTGACGACGGTTTCAAAGGAATCCAAAAGGATATCAAACAAATTCTAAATCAAATTCTGGCTGGGCAATCTGTTAAAAACATCCCAAAGCCAATTCTAAATATTTTAGAAGGCTTAAATACCCACTTTGAAACTTTTAACTTAGAAAAAGTCATCGCTGAAGTGATGCCGCGCCTCAAGTTGTACGTGGATCATTCAGGCATCTTTTTCGAAAAAATGCTTGAATCGGTCATCGCAAGATTGCTGAATGAATCTGAGGCCGCATCATCCAGGCAGCTGGCCAATCATCCTGATGTGCAAACTATCGTGGAGCGCGATCTTAAGGCCAGCCTTTTGGTATTAAAAAATTTTGTGGAAAATGACGCGTCGCTGCAAAAAACCTTTGATTCCCGGACCATGACAACCATGCGCCAGGCAGTCGATGTGTTGCTGACCGATATTACCAACCAGCAGGGCCGGGCAGTCCGGCAACTGGATTCTACAGAACCGTTTCAGGTCTTTACATACGCGCTGCCCCTTGAGGAAGAAAAACAGGCGGCAAAGTTAAAAATTTACTATCAAAAGAAACAAAAAGCCGGATCAAAAAAAGGATTTCAAATTTCCCTGTTGCTGTCCATGGATCGACTGGGGGAGGTGCGAACCGATTTCTATCTTTTAGATACGGATTTGAAGGTAACTTTTTTCGTTAAAGACCCGTCCACGAAGGCTAAAATTCAGGAAAATTGCCTGGATTTGCAGGAAATTCTGAATCCATTTTTTAATCAAACCCTGGTGCAGGTCATTGTGTCCGAAAAAAAAATTAAAGACTTTGACCGTGAAAATGTACAAATCACCAGCGACAGAAAAGTTGATCTATTAATTTAAGCATGGATAAATCTCCCAAAGCAGTCGCCCTGAAATACGATGGAAAAAAAGATAAGGCCCCGAGGGTTGTTGCCACGGGCAGGGGTAATATTGCCGAAAAAATCATTGATATTGCCAAAGAACATAATGTACCACTATACGAGGATAAAAACCTGATTCAAATCCTGCAAGCACTGGATTTGGAAACGGAGATCCCGCCGGAATTATATCGCGCCGTGGCTGAGGTGCTGGCTTTCGTATATCGGTTAAATAGTATGAAATAGAGACATCAGGTGTCCGGTGTCAGCAAAAAGATGACAGACGTCAGAAGACTGAGAACAGAACGTGCTTCCCGAAACTCGCAACTCGTAACTCTAAACGCACAACCCGTAACCCGCAATCCGTAACTCGAAACCCGTAACCCGAACCGCGTAACTCGTAACCCGCAACCCGACTTATGAAACCATTTGACCTGCTCAATGCTCCGCTTGAGGGAATCAATCTGATAGAGGCCAGTGCCGGCACCGGCAAGACCTACAATATTGAGGGCCTGTATCTACGGCTGATTCTGGAGATGCAATTGCAGGTTGACCAGATACTGGTGCTAACGTTTACCAACGCCGCCACTGAAGAGCTAAAAGATAGGATCCGCAATAAACTGGCAAGCGCCAAAGATGCTTTTGGCCAGGGAGCAAGCGCTGATCCCCTTACCGCGGCCCTGCTGAAAAAATATCCGGATGCCAAAGCAGCAGGACTGCGGCTCCACGATTCCCTCATCGATTTCGATCAAGCGGCTATTTTTACCATCCATGGGTTTTGCCAGCGGGTATTGCATGAAAACGCCTTTGAGACACAAAATTTATTTGACACTGAGCTTGTCACCGACCAGACCCATCTTATGCAGGAAGTCGCGGATGATTTCTGGCGCAAGACATTTTATCACGCCCCCCTGGAACTCATCAGTTTTGTCTTGAACAGAAATAACGGCCCGGATTATTTCTATCGGCTGCTGGGCGGGTTAAAAACACCGGATGTCAAAATCGTGCCTGATTTAGCCGAACCGGCCCTGGATGCACTCACGCTATATCGGGCGTCACTGAGTGCCGTAAAAAATGCCTGGCCGGCTGCGAGTCAAGCAGCAATACAGGCCCTAACAGACCCGGCCTTAAACGCTAATATCTACGGCGGTCCCAAACCTGCTAAAAATCATCCCGAGCTGACGCAAAGAGAATTGCAAGTGAGCATTCTGGTTGAGGCAATGGACAATCTTGCCGATCCGATAAATATTGGTTTTCCGTTATTTAAACATTTCGAAAGATTCACGACCTCCAAGCTGGTAAAATCCACCAAAAAAAACCACAAACCACCTGAACACGAATTTTTCGATCTCTGTGATGATCTGCTCAGGCGGGAAGCGCAGCTAAATGCTGAATTGGAAACCTACCTGGTATATCTGAAAACCCAATTGTTGGCCTTTGCGCTTTCCGAACTCCCAAAAAAGAAAAAAGAGCAGAATGTTCAGTATTTTGATGATCTTCTGATAACGTTGATCGATGCGCTTCAATCTAAAAGCGGGGACGTTTTGCAAAACGCGATTCGTCAGAAATACAAAGCCGCACTGGTCGATGAATTTCAAGATACAGACAACACCCAGTACCAAATTTTGACCCGATTGTTCTCACACAAAACCAGCCTGCTGTTTTTGATCGGCGATCCCAAACAGGCCATATACAGTTTCAGAGGCGCCGATATTTTCTCATACATGCAGGCCGCCCGCAGTGCGGCTGCAAAATTTACGCTTACGGATAACTGGCGTTCACAGCCCCAATTGATCATAGCGGTCAACACCATATTTGGTAACAACAAAGCACCGTTTGTGTTTGGGGAGATTCCGTTTGCAGCCGGCAACCCTGCCAGGCAAGCGGCAAATCAAAATCAATCTTCAAGTCCCCCCTTAACCCTGTGGTATCTGGAGGCCGGCCGGTTTTCGGCCGACGAAAACCTCATCAATAAAGGAGATGCGATTCAACTGATTGCTGACGCCGTCGGCGCTGAGATCAATCGGCTTACATCAGAACCATCTCCGGTTGCACCCGGTGACATTGCGGTGCTGGTGCGCACCAATGATCAGGCCCAACTGATAAAAAACGTATTGGGCAGCCGAAATGTCCCTTCCGTTTTATATAGCACCGGGAACATTTTTGACACCCGCGAGGCCTCTGAAGTGGAAAAAGCACTGCAGGCAATTGCAGATCCCACAGACATCGCCCACCTTAAAGCTGCCCTGGCAACCGACATCGTGGGAATGCCGGCCGAAGATTTAATTACCGACGATCTTGAATCAGGCCGGTGGGAAAGCCGGCTTCTCCGGTTCAGCGATTATCATCGACTCTGGGATCGATATGGCTTTATCCGTATGTTCCGGTTGTTTCTGGCCCAAGAACAGGTTCGGGGACGACTTTTAAGCCTGCCGGATGGTGAACGACGACTGACCAATGTGCTGCATCTGACCGAAGTGTTGCATCGCCGGTCGATGGATAAAAACGCGGGCATCACCGATTTATTAAAGTGGCTGGCCGAGCAACGGGAACCCCGGACGCCGCGTCTTGAGGAACACCAGCTGCGACTTGAAAGTGATGAAAAAGCAGTCAAAATAGTCACCATTCACAAAAGTAAGGGCCTGGAGTATCCGATCGTATTCTGCCCGTTCGGATGGGAAAAATCATTGATCAGAAATGAAGAATTCACTTTTCATGACATCGATGATGACCTGCGGCTAACCCTCGATCTGGGATCAGATGCAGGCAACCATCATATCGCCCTGGCTCAAAACGAGATATTGTCTGAAAACCTAAGACTGCTGTATGTGGCACTGACGCGAGCCAAAGATCGATGTTATCTGGTCTGGGGACGCATCAATACAGCTGAAACATCAGCTCTGGCCTATTTGCTCCATTGTGATATAAATTTGCAGTCCGGTATTCCAACCGAAGATTTTACGCAGCATACAAAAGAACAATTTCTGGCCAAAACGGATGCAGAATTTGTCGAAGATCTAAGACAGCTTTACCGCAGGTCTCAAAACAGCATCCGGATTGAACCATTGCCCGCGCCAACCGGCTGGGATACTATAATCCGGCCGCAAAAAGAATGTGAAATCCCTTGCTTTGCGCGTAAATTCAACGGGATAATTGATTATTCATGGAAGATCTCAAGTTATTCTTCACTGGTATCTGCCGGTCTGCCGGATGTCGATTTGCCGGATCGAGATGTTGCCCGAAATGTTTTTCAACCGGATAAATTAATCCCGTCGGCGGTGCCAAGACCGGAAAGAAACCGGAATGATATCTCTATTTTTTCATTTCCCAAAGGTGCCCGTGCCGGAATTTTTTTTCATGACATTTTTGAGCACTACGATTTTGCGACGACTAATTCTGACGAAGCGGCGCAATTGGTAGCTAAAAAGCTTCAGCAGTACGGATTCGACCTAATATGGCAGGAGACCGTTTGCCGGACATTAACCAATGTGCTGTCGATTTCGCTGCATCCGGATCTTGCGAAGTTGAAACTCTCTTCGATACGAATGCGTGATCGCGCAAATGAAATGGAATTTTATTTTCCCATAAAGCATCTATCACCCCGCAATCTTTCAAAAATTTTCAGATTAAATCCTCAGGCCGAGAAATTGAAGACCTTTTCCGGCAATTTGGCAAAACTGGAATTCAGACCCCTGCGGGGCTTTATGAAAGGCTACATTGATCTGGTATTTCAGTATGAAGGGCGATTCTATCTGGTGGATTGGAAATCCAACTACCTGGGACCAATTCTTGATGATTATGACCAGGAGGCCCTTTTCCAAACCATGCAAACAGATCTTTACACCCTGCAGTACCACCTTTACGCCCTGGCGCTGCATCAATATCTGCGCTATCAGAAACCGGGATACAGCTATGAAGAGAATTTTGGTGGCGTCTTTTATGTTTTCATCAGAGGCGTGGATCACACCCGGGGCCCTGAGACCGGCATTTTTTTTGATCGTCCCGCACCTGAACTTATCCATAGACTAGGGGGAACATTGATTCCCGGATACGGGGAAACGGAATGAAAATGGAAGATTGAAGAATGAATATTTAAGGAAGCGCTTCGCTCTGCCTGATTATGTTATCCGATATCTGTCGTCTGTCTTCTGAAACCTGAACATTTAAACCGGGACACATCAAACGCTATAAACTTAAACCATATGCCAAAAGGAAAGTTACAGAACATAGAATCCATCCTAAAGCCTGCCGGAATATTCGCGGATATCGATATCCATTTCGCCAGGTTCATTGCGCGATTTAGCGTGCAGGAGGAACCGCATGTTTTCCTGGCAGCAGCGCTGGCGAGCCATGCAACCGGCAGCGGTGATATTTGTCTGGACCTTGCTGCTGCTGCCGGCACACTATTAATTGAGAGACAAGACGGTGCGCTTGCCGTGGTTTGTCCGCCCTTAGCTGACTGGCGCAAAAAACTCATGTCAAGCCCGGCGGTGGGGAAGCCCGGCGAAACATGTCCTTTGATTCTTGATGCCCGCCACCGGCTGTATCTTTACCGCTACTGGGAATATGAAAACAAACTGTCGGAAGCCATTCGACGAGGGGCAAAAGGGGAAGTCCAGGATTTCAATTCCCGGAAATTATCAAAGGCTCTGAAAAAACTGTTTCCGCCAACAAGCACCGGCGGCATCAATTGGCAGGCAGTCGCCGCCCTTATTGCGCTATTTAAACGTTTCAGTGTCATAACCGGTGGACCGGGCAGCGGCAAAACTTTCACAATCGCCGGTATCCTGGCGCTGCTGCTGGAATGTGCCCTGAAGGAAAACGCCCATATCCTCCTGGCCGCACCCACCGGGAAAGCAGCCGCCAGGCTGGCAGAATCGATCCATGAGGCCAAACAATATCTGGATTGCAGGGCCTCCATTAAAAATGTCATTCCCAATGAAGTGCAGACGATCCACCGCTTGTTGAAGCCGATTACCGGTACCCCATATTTTCGTCAAAATTCAGATAACCCACTGGCAGCCGACCTCGTGGTGGTTGATGAGGCTTCGATGGTGGACCTGGCCCTAATGTCCAAGCTCGTTCAGGCGTTAGCGCCGGAGACCCGGCTCGTATTGATCGGTGACAAGGATCAACTGGCATCTGTTGAGGCCGGTTCGGTTCTGGGAGATATCTGCGACCGACAGATAATCCACGGATTTTCCAAAAGCTTTTTGGCTAAAATTGAGCAATTCACCCAAGCCAAGTTGGATGATACGGTTCAGAATTCAGCAATGGCTTCAGGTCTGCAGGATTGTATTACCGTCTTGCAAGAAAACTACCGGTTCAAGCCGCAAAGCGGTATCGGAGGATTGAGCCGGTCGGTCAATCGGGGAGACAGCGAGACGGCGCTGTCTTTTTTAAATGATCCAGCCGAAAAATCTATTGCCCACCACGATTTTCGCAGCGGTGCGAATTTGGTGCACGACCTTAGCCATACAATTATTGAGGGTTATAGAAAATACTTGACATTACACGATCCCGTGTTAGCTATGAGTGAATTTATGCGGTTTAAGATCTTATGCGCCCTTAAAGTCGGACCTTTCGGAGTCAACAGCATCAACGTACTGGCAGAACAGATTTTAAGTCAGGAGGGGTTGCTGCCGCGAATTCCACAGGGAAGGCATCGCTGGTATCGAGGTCGACCGGTTCTGATAACTCAAAATGACTACAACCTGGGTCTTTTCAACGGAGATATCGGGATTACGCTGCCGGATCCGAATTCAGCGGACGATGAACTCTTTGTCTATTTCCCGGACGCCAGCGGTGGAGTTAAACGATTCTCAACCCATCGGCTTTGCGAGCATGAAACCGTTTATGCCATGACGGTTCATAAAAGCCAGGGATCGGAATTTGACCATGTGATTGTCCTTTTAGCGGAAAAAGATTATCCGCTGCTGACCCGGGAGCTAGTCTACACCGGATTGACAAGGGCCAGAAAAACAGTTTCCATTTGGGGACCGGAATCTGTCCTCAAAACCGCCATCACACGTAAAATTGAAAGAACTTCAGGATTGCGGGATGCGTTGTGGGCGTGAGTAAGTGCTCAGGTAACGGGACTAACCGTAGATCAGGCAGTTTGATGAATTTGAGAAATTTTGAAAAAGCGAATATCGAATAATGAATATCGAATGTCGAAGTAATGTATTCTGTCTATTTTATTGAAAATATGCTGAGCGAAGCGAAACCACCCTTCGACATTCGATATTCTGCGGTTCTGCGGTTCGCTTTTATATTTTTTGTTTTTGACACCAGAAAACTGATCCGCCGGCGGCGGATAAACTCAAAACCGGAAAAAGGACGATGATTATGAAAAGAACCGTAATACGAGGCACCGGACGCTATCTACCGCCGCGAGTTGTAACCAATGAGGATATGACTCAATGGATGGACACATCCGATGAGTGGATCCGTCAGCGAACCGGAATCGAGCGGCGACATTTTCCCAAAATGGACGGCAAGACCATCTTTAAACTGGCCGTTCAGAAACTGCCCGAAGTGGTGGGTGAAACGCTAACAAAAGCCGAGCTTGCCGTTGAAGATATCGACCTGTTTATTCCGCATCAGGCTAATTTGCGCATTAACCAGTTTTTTCAGCAGGCCATGAAATTACCCGAGGACAAGGTGTTTCACAACATCCAGCGTTACGGCAACACGACCGCAGCCAGTATTCCGATTGCCTTAGATGAAGCCCTTGAAATGGGAATTATCGGCAACGGCAGCACCGTTATGTTCCTGGGACTCGGCGCCGGTTTGACATGGGGGGCCGTGATCGCCCGTTTGAATTGATTAGTGAATAATGAATATTGAATATTTATGGAGTCGCTTCGCTCCGTCACTTTTTAATTATTAATTGATCCGCCGGAGGCGACCGTAAATTTTCAATCTTCAATCTGCAATATTCAATTGAACTACTTGCGCCGGGTGCAGGACACGGATTCCGCCAATACCGTGTGAATTTTATCCAACATTTCACAATGCTCGGAACACTTTGGAAAGGTCTTCAGAAATATGCATTTTTTGCACGGGCTTTTCACCAGATAGCCGATTTCGAAATCGTATTTATATTTAAAAACTTTTTTTGTCATTGTATTGCACGTCAATCGGTAAAGATAGATTTTGGATAATGTTTAAACCGCTCGCGCTTAGCCGGAAACTGAAGGAACGCCTTCCTATCATAAGATTTTTTATATCACAAGCCGAAAATTCACAGCGCCCTTTTTATTTGCGGATATGAACTTTTAAACGTTGATATTAATTCTACCACAAATATTCAATTTTCAATATTCAATTCCAACTTGTCCGGGCAAGGTTGTCCTAATAAGAAATCGGTGATAATCCACCATCTTGGAAAATGCTTTGACCGCACGCTCCGGTGTGGGATAGAATACGCCTTTATACGGGCTGCCATCAACCCGGTACAGGGTCTGATTATTCTCATCCGGCAACAGGCTTACCCCAAACACCGGTTTTTTATACTGACCCATTAATGCTGCGATATGGTTGATATAGGCATCTTCAAATTCGAGGAATTTATCGTTTATCTGGTTGATAAATTCTGCCGAATAACCCGAATCGGCCTTGAGGACCGATTCTCCGAATCGTTTCACCATAATCCTGCGACCTAAAATGCCGAGATTAATCACGGCATCGCATCCGTCCCATTTCATTAGTTCTTCCAATACCGTCATCGGCACGGTGGGATCGCGTTCACCGACCAGATCAATGGGGTTTGAACGGCTCCAATAGCTCGGCAACATCAGATCAATCCCGCTGATGAGTTGCACTGAAAGCTCGGGAACTTCCAGGCCGAATTCCGCACACAGGTCGGCCGTTACGACTCCCCAGCCACCGCCCAGCGTCATTATGGCGGCCCGATTTCCTTCAGGCAAGGGCAACGATGAGAACGCTGCCGCTAAATCGAGCAGATCCATCGGTTTATCGGCTCTGACAATTCCGGCCTGCTTGCAAACTGCATCGAATACTTTGATATCGGATGTCATGGCACCGGTGTGGCTTGCCGCTGCACGGTTGCCGACACTGCTGCGACCGCCTTTTAGCAAAACAATCGGTTTTTTGCGGCCGACACGTGAGGCACTTTCAAAAAACCGTCGGCCATTCTTAACGCTTTCAACATAAAGGATCACCGTGCGGGTCAGGGTATCCACTTCAAATCCATCCAGGTAGTCTTCAATGGTCATCATCGCCTCATTGCCTGAACCGCAAAAAGCCCGAATTCCAATACCCTGTTGCTCGGCAAATGCCAGTAATTGAATGCCCATATTGCCGGATTGCGCCACCATGGCAGTGGAACCCGGCCTGGGCATGACCGGAGATCCGGCACAGTACATATTAATGTGCGGATTGCATATTCCCATGGTATTGGGACCCAATACCAGGATGCCCGATTTTTGAGCTGCACTGACCAAATCTTGTTCCAGCTGTTTGCCTCGTTCACCGGTTTCTCCAAATCCGGAGGTGATCAGCACCATGTTCCGGATCCCTTTTGCATGAAATTGAGGAACAAGATCCAGAACGCTTGCGGCCGGTATCGTCACAACTGCCAGATCGACCTTGCCCGGTATTTCAGCTAGCGACCGATAGACGGTTTTGCCGGCGATCTTGCCTCCAGCAGGGTTGACCGGATAAATTTCGCCCCTGAAACCGCCACTGATGGTATTGGTCATTAACGAGTGTCCCCACTTGCCAATTTGGGCTGAAGCGCCCACAATGGCAATACTTTTGGGATAGAACAACGATCCGATGGCACCCGGTGAAACCGGCGGCAGCATCTCACTTTTGGGTGTTCTGTGTTCTTTGACAACCAGCGCATCCACAGCCATTGCCCTTCCGTCAGGGGTAACGAGCAATGGGTTTATATCAATTTCAGCAACTTCCGGATGGCTTTGACCAATGCGGGATAAACTCAACAATGAGCGGACCAACTCGTCGCGCTTAACCGCCGCCTCTCCTCTGAACCGGCCCAGCAGCGCCTTGCCCTGGATTTCATCCAGCATCTCGCTTGCGTCCGATTCAGTCAGCGGTGCCAGACGAAACGTAACATCTGAGAACGCTTCGGTGAAAACACCACCGGTACCAAACATAATCACCGGTCCGAATTGATGGTCCTGAAACAGTCCGGCAACAAATTCACGCTGACCTTTAATGTGCGGTTGAATCAAGAATCCATCCAACTCGCCGGCTGCTTCAGCGTCAATATCCTTAACTGCCGTTTCGACTGCCATGGCGTCAGAAAGGTTGAGGTGCACCAGCCCACGATCGGACTTGTGCAACAGATTTTTTCCAACCCCTTTTACCACGACCGGGAAACCGGATTTGCGGGCAGCAGATACGACCTCCGATTGACGAACGACATATGCCTGGGGAATGAATGAAATGCCAAATTCAGATAGAAAATTTTTGGCTGCGAGATCCGTCAGCGCTTTTTTTTCGGAAATTGCGGGAGAATTTCCCATTAAGATAACCTCCATCAATTCGATTCCATCCGGTCCGCCCGGGGCGGACTCAGCGAGATCCGCCTGTGGACGGAATTGGAAACTGATTCGTGCCGATTTAATGTTCGGATGGGCATCAATTAAGTTTACGGTACTGATAAAATTACCTGAATACATGGAATTAGAATTAATTTAAAGCAATATATTCGTCTCTGACCCGGTTTACGCGAAATGGTTTTTATGGTATTAACCAATAACCGTGTGAGTACCTGAATTTTGCCCGCCAATGATCCTCAGCAAAGTTCGAGATCAATTAAAATCATAAGGAATGTATAATGCGTATCGGCATTGGATATGATGTCCACAAGTTGGTAACTGGTCGCAAACTCGTACTGGGCGGCGTTGTTATTCCCTTTGAGAAAGGATTGCTGGGTCATTCGGATGCCGATGTTCTGGTGCATGCCGTATGTGACGCGTTGTTGGGTGCGGCCGCAATGGGTGATATCGGCTTGCATTTTCCCGCTACCGATCCTAGATTTAAAAATATATCCAGCATGAAGCTGCTGGCCGCAACGAATGCTATGGTGCACTGCAACGGTTTTACCATCAGGAATATTGACACCACAATTTTTGCTGAAGCCCCCAAAATCGGTCCCTACCGCAAACGGATGCAGCAAAAACTGGCACGCACAGTTGAAGTTGATCCAGGCTGCATTAATATTAAAGCCACCACAACCGAAGGACTTGGATTCATCGGAAAAGGGGAAGGTATCGGGGCAATGAGTGTGGCCCTGTTGGAAAAAGGATGAACACCTTCCTGCGCTAGTCTTATCGGCCGGCCTCCTTCCCGCAGAGAGGTGTGAAATCTGCAAAACCAGCTTTGCAATATCCCGAATTCGTAACTCTTTCTTTTTGATAAAAAATTTTCTCGCAAAGGTGCAAAGCGTGCAAAGGTGAAGCATTAATTAAATCTTGGCGACTTTGCGTGAGACCTTTTTGGTTCCGGCTCATCCGGGTTAGGTAGTATCATGTCCGATTTTGAACTAATTTCCAGCTTCGAACCCGCCGGTGATCAACCTGCTGCCATTGAACAGCTTTCCAGCAATTTGGCCGCAGGAGATCGCCACAACGTTCTTTTAGGCGTGACCGGATCCGGCAAGACATTTGCCATGGCCCAGGTCATCGCCAGGATTAGTAAGCCAACTTTAGTCCTGGCTCCCAATAAAACCCTAGCTGCCCAACTTTATAATGAATTCAAACAGTTATTTCCTAAAAATGCGGTTGAATATTTTGTGAGTTACTATGATTATTATCAACCGGAAGCGTATATTCCATCCAGTGATACCTACATCCAAAAGGATTCCTCGATCAATGAAATGATCGATAAACTGAGACATTCCGCAACCCGCTCGGTGCTGTCGCGCCGGGATATTGTGGTCGTGGCCAGTGTTTCCTGCATATATGGGCTCGGTGCCCCGGAAGATTATCTGGGCATGAGGGTCGACCTCGCTAAAAAAATGGAATTTGGGCGCGATGCGTTCCTGTTCAAATTGATTGCGATGCAATATGAACGCAACGACATGGATTTCCATCGAGGTGTTTTCCGGGTTAGGGGAGATCGGGTTGAAGTTTTTCCGGCCTACGAAGAAGAGCGCGCAATTCGGATAGATTTTTTCGGGGATCAAATTGAGGCCATCTCTGAAATCGATGCCTTGCGGGGGACGGTGAACAAACGCCTGGAACATATTACCATATTTCCGGCCAGCCACTATGTAACTAAAAAAACAACCCTTAAAAGAGCCACGGAAACTATTATTGAAGAGTTGAAAGAGCGCATAGAATACTTTCGTAACGAGAACCAGTTGATCGAAGCCCAGCGCCTTGAAGAACGCACCCATTTTGATCTGGAAATGATCCAGGAACTCGGCTATTGCAACGGAATAGAAAATTATTCCCGCCACCTGACCGGCCGCATGCCTGGAGAACCACCGCCGACGTTGATGGACTATTTTCCGGATGATTTTCTGCTGTTCATCGATGAAAGCCATATCGCCGTACCGCAGCTGCGCGGCATGTACCGCGGCGATCGATCGCGCAAGGAAACCCTTGTCGAATACGGATTTCGTCTGCCTTCCGCCCTGGATAACCGACCATTGAAATTCGAAGAAAGCGAAGCCAGGATATCCCAAGCAGTCTATGTTTCGGCTACACCTGCCGATTATGAAATTACGCATACTAAAAAAAAGCCGGTCGAGTTAATTGTCCGACCCACGGGTTTGATTGATCCTCGGATAGAGGTTCGCAGTGCTAAAAACCAGGTCGACAATCTTTTAGAAGAAATCTTGCTGCATCAGGAACGCAATCAGCGGATTTTGGTGACGACCCTGACGAAAAGAATGGCGGAAGATCTCACGGAATATTATTCAGATTTGGGGATTAAGGTCCGCTATCTTCACTCCGATATCAGCACCCTGGAAAGAATGGATATAATCAGAGATCTGAGAATCGGTTCATTCGATGTACTGGTGGGAATAAATTTATTGCGCGAAGGGCTTGATATCCCGGAAGTTTCTCTGGTGGCCATACTGGATGCCGATAAGGAAGGCTTTCTACGTTCTGCTCGATCCTTGATACAAACCTGCGGCCGGGCGGCGCGCAACGCCCAGGGAATGGTTATCATGTATGCCGACAAGGTAACCCGATCGATGCAGCAATCCATTGATGAAACCAATCGTCGCCGCAAGATTCAGCAGGCCTATAACCAAAAGCACAATATTACACCCGCAAGTATTCAAAAGGATATTACGCAAATTTTTGATTTTGGCGATAAAAAGGATAATACCGCCAAGGGCCAGGTGGCCGAAACCATCCGGCAATACAGCTCGCTGGACGACATTGATGCGGTTATAAAAACATTGGAAAAACAAATGGACGAGGCGGCCAGAGATCTTGAATTTGAGAGCGCAGCAGATTTAAGAGACCAGATCAGAGCCCTGCAAAAGTTGGTCGTATTTGAAAAAAAAGTTAGCTGATTGGTTAATTGAAAAAAAAACCTCGGGTGCCATCACCGCCATCAGGAATGAGTAACGAGGACTGAGGACTAAGTTAAAGAGAATTCGGGCGATGGAAACAGCGAACCGCAGAATTACGAAGGATGGTAACGCTACGCTCTATCTTTTTTATAAAATAGAAAGAATTCATTTTTTCGACATTCGAAATTCAGTATTCGATATTCGATATTCGCTTTTTTATAAATCCGCAATGCCGAAGTCTCTTTTTCTATTAAAATAGCTGCTTCCGTGACCAGCGGCTGGACTGACACCTGACACCTAACCTTATAATTTCTTTATCTTGAACTTACTCATGAATCCAGAATCTGATATGCAGGAAAAACTGAACCGGGTCTCCAACGAACCTGGTGTTTATTTGATGAAAGATTCAGTCGGAGCGGTCATCTATGTCGGCAAGGCCCGCAATTTAAAAAAACGGCTGGCTTCCTATTTCAAGAATTCCGGGCAGCTAGATATTAAAGTTAACATTTTAGTCAATAAGATAAAAGATTTTGAGACCGTCATTACCCGCACCGAGAAAGAAGCGCTGATTCTGGAGTCCAACCTCATCAAACGACATAAGCCGCGATATAATGTTGTGCTAAAAGACGATAAGCGCTATCCATCGCTGCGAATTGATCTGAATGAGGACTATCCTAATTTCTCAATCGTTAGAAAGATCGGCCAGGATGACGCTTTGTATTTTGGCCCATTCGCGTCGGCCTACGCCGTGCGGGAAACCCTTCGGATCATCAACAAAACTTTCAAACTTCGCAAGTGCAAAGCCAAGGATTTTAGAACCAGAACCCGGCCCTGTCTCCACTGCCAGATGGAAGGCTGCCTGGCCCCATGCTGTCTCGATGTCGATCCTGCCGTATATCAGGAACAGGTCAATGAAGCCATTCTGTTTTTAAGGGGAAGAACACCGAATCTCATCCGCAAAGTCAAAAATCAGATGGCGGCTTGCGCCCGGGCCCAGGAATTTGAAAGAGCCGCCCGGTTAAGAGATAAGATCTATTCCCTGGAGCGGACGGTCGAAAAACAAATCGCGGTAACAACGGATTTTAAAGACAGAGACGTTTTTGCCATTGCCAGGGCGACGGAATGCTCGGTGATCACGGTATTATCCGTACGAGGCGGTTTTCTTACCGGAACGCGCCATTACGATTTTTCAGAGATCATATCCACCGGACCGGAAATGGTCGCGACCTTCATACGGCAGTATTATGAGCGGCACGCGTTTGTTCCCGATGAGTTGTTGATCTCGGTCGATTTGGCGGATGCCGATTTGACCGAAGAATGGCTGCGCAGCGCCAAAGAGAAGAAGGTCACCATCCTGCGGCCCAAGCGGGGAGAAAAAGTACATCTGGTGAATTTAGCCGAACACAATGCGCAAAATGAGCTAAAAAACCTGATTGCTTCACGTTCCGCCGAAATGGATTTGCTTTTACGACTGCAAAAGAAACTTAAAATGAGCAAATTGCCGCAACGAATTGAATGTTTCGACAATTCCAATATCTCCGGTACGGAACCCGTGGCAGGCATGGTGGTATTCGAAGAGGCCCGGGCCAAAAAGGCATTATATCGAAGATATCGTATCCGAACTGTCCGTAAACATGATGATTATGCCTATATGAAAGAGGTGCTGGCAAGGCGTTTTGGGAAAAATGAAGCTTCCAAACCCTATCCGGATCTGTTAATGGTGGACGGCGGCAAGGGACAGCTCAATATCGCACTGGCGGTAATTAAAGATTTGAACCTCTCGGAAGAATTTGAGCTAATCGGCATCGCAAAAAAGGATGAGACAAAAGGCGAGACCCGCGATAAAATTTTCAAGCCGGCCAGAGCCAATCCGTTGGGGTTCGGCCGGGAAGGGGACCTGCTGTTGTTTCTGCAACGAATAAGAGATGAGGCCCACCGTTTCGCGATTGGCTATCACCGCAAACGACGCAAAAAAAGATCCTTACAATCCGCTCTTGATTCTATCCCCGGTGTCGGCAAAAAAAGAAAGGCGATCCTGTTGCAGCATTTTAGAAGCATAAAAAATATCCGGGCAGCGGATCTCGAACAAATATGCACACTGCCCGGATTCAATCGCAAAGTCGCCGAATCAGTCCAGAAGGCGTTGGCCGATTGAATCAATCAGGTTTTTAACTGCTGATTACAATGGTGCTGCTGAGGAATCAGAAATGAGAGCAAAAGCGCTGGTAAAGCGAACCGCAGAACATCGAATATCGAACCGCAGAATATCGAAGGATGGAATCGCTGCGCTCTACCTTTTTAAAAATAGACAGGATACATTCCTTCGACATTCGATATTCATGATTCGATATTCGAAATTCGCTTTTTTATCCAGGCATGAAACTCCGTTAACCCAAAATAGAAACTATCCCAAAGTCTTCAACAGGTCCTTGAGCTCCTGTACGGCAGCCGCTGACTTTTGCAGGGCCTGATTCTCCGCATCGGTCAGCGTAATTTCTATAATTTCCTCTGCGCCCTTGGCCCCCAATTTTACAGGCACGCCAATGAAAAGATCCTGTATGCCATATTCCCCCTGGAGATAAGCGGCGCAAGGAAGAATTTTCTTTTTATCTTTCAGGATCGATTCCGCCATTTCTACTGCGGCGGAGGCTGGCGCATAAAAAGCGCTTCCGGTCTTTAAAAGTCCGACGATCTCCGCACCGCCGTTACGGGTTCTGTCCACCAGGGCATCGATCCGTTCCTGAGCCAGCAATTCGGTGATGGGAATACCGGCTACCGTGGAGTAGCGGGGCAGCGGCACCATGGTATCGCCATGGCCTCCGAGGACAAAGGCATGGGTGTTTTCAACCGAAACATTCAGTTCCATGGCAATAAATGCTCTGAATCGAGCCGAATCCAACACACCGGCCATACCAATGACTCTTTCTTTGGGAAATCCACAGGCATCAAAAGCGACATGGCACATGGCATCCAGCGGGTTGCTGACGACAATTATTATGGCCTCAGGAGACCGAGAGGCCACTTCTTTCGTAACATTACCGACAATTCCGGCGTTGGTGCTAATAAGATCGTCCCGGCTCATGCCGGGCTTTCGCGGTATGCCTGCGGTAATAATCACGATATCAGATTGAGTCGTGCCGTCATAGGTGTTGGCCCCCGTGACACGGGAGTCATGTTTTTCGATGGCGGCTGCCTGGGTCAGGTCAAGGGCCTTGCCCTGAGGAACTCCTTCGACAATATCCACCAACACTACATCGCATAGTTGTTTTTCAGCCAGTCGCTGGGCTGCCGTTGCGCCAACATTTCCGGCACCGATCACGGTAACTTTTTTGTCCATGACGATCTCCTCCTGTACTAGTGGGTTTTCATCCGTAAACAGCATCTTTGGATCTATGATGGAGCCACCATTTTCGAATGGATAAAGATAAGTTTACCAGTTATAAATAAAGTATTTTCTCAAAAAGCCGAAAAGAAAGATATTTAACATTTTTATTATATTGTCAACCCAATTTATATGATCTCCACTTCTTGACAGAAGACCTAAAAATAGGATAAGTAATTTTAGATAACCACAATATTCAATTTGTCTTTCGATCCGGGCGTGATTGTGATATGATAAGTTGTTGTATTTAAGAGTTAATTCAGATGGCGATTGTCAATTTAAAGAAAAGACAAATAGAGTGTAAGATCGTTTACTACGGGCCTGCCCGCTGCGGTAAAACGACTAACCTTGAATATATTCACAAGGCGTTTAAAAAGCAAGTGAGAGGGGAAATGGTCTCCATCAACACGGATGGCGACCGAACCCTTTTCTTTGACTTTTTACCCCTAGAGCTCGGCAAGCTTATGGGTTGTGATGTTCGGGTTCAGTTATATACCGTACCCGGACAGGTGCGATATTCGTCGACTCGAAAGCTGGTTTTAAGAGGGGCGGACGGCATTATATTTGTGGCAGATTCACTTGAGGTGCGGCGTGAAAAGAACATGCTGGCGTTAAAGGACCTTCAGCAAAACCTAAATGGTTATAATATCAGTATATTTGAATTACCTCTGGTGATGCAATTCAATAAAAGAGATCTGACGGATGCCAATATTAAGCTCATGCCGGTCGAAAAAATGCAACAAGATCTGAATCGACAATTAAAGGTTCCCGCTTTGCCGGGCAGTGCCCTGGCAGGCAACGGCGTCGGTAAAACCCTTAATACCTGTCTGAAACTGGTATTAAAAGCACTTCAAAAAGAACTGAACCTGGGTGGATAATTTCTAAAAATGGCTCGCAGTGTCGCATTTGCAGGTAATTTGAGTTTTCTTAATTTGGGAGAGCTTTTGCAGCTTCTCGGCACGTCGTCCGGCACCGGAATCGTGCAAATAACGAGCAATTACGCTTCCCAGCAGGCTATTATTTACTTTGAAAAAGGCAATCCGATTAATGCGGCCAATGGTTCCAAAACCGGAATTGAAGCGTTGTTTTCCCTGTTCGGCTGGAAAGATGGGCAATTCGAATTCATCCAGGACACTGTTACCTGTGAAAAAGTAATTCAAAAAAGCCGGATGGAAATTATTCTGGACGGCCTGCGGATGTTGGACGAAGGCCAGGTGGAAGTGCTGGGACCGGCTGATGGTGCTTCAGAGCCATCAGAACCGGTGGCAAAATCAGGTTCGTTACCACTATTAAAGGGGCCTCTGGTCGACTATTCATTTGTGGTTGACGAGGAGGGCTTTTATGACGGTGATGAAATCGTACACGAAGGCAACCATGGAAACTGGATATGGGTGATCCTGGAAGGCTTTGCCGAAATCAGTAAAGACACGCCCAAGGGTAAGTTAAAGCTGCTCAGAATCGGAGATGGTGCCTTTTTGGGCAGCGTTGCATCACTGTTAAAGGGGGATAATGTTCGTAGCGCCACCGCGACCGCGGACGGCAACGTACAACTCGGCATGCTGGACGCCCAATTGATGTCAAGTGAACTGGCGAATTGTTCCCTGGAATACCGGGAGTTTGTCGAGAGCCTTGATGATCGGTTGAAGCGAGTCACCAACATGACCGTCGAAATATTTTCTGAGAATCAAAAGCTGGCCGGGTTCATTCAGGGCAAAAAAACGCTAATCAAGCAAGGGCAAGTTGAAAATCGATTGTTTCGCATTCGTTCCGGAGATGCTTATGTGGCCCGGGAGAGTGATGTTGGTATTGTACCCGTTGCCCATCTTGAAGCGGGTGATTTTTTTGGTCATGTGCCCTTCCTGGATATGGGCCAGGAGCCCTATTCGGCATCAGTTTTTGCATCCCAGGATCTCAAATTAAGCGCCCTGGATCCGAAAGCTTTACAGGCAGATCATGAGAAGCTTTCGTCTACGCTGCAGAATATATTAGCGCATCTGGCTACCAGCATATCCGTGACAACACTGATCGCTACAGATTATTACAAGAAATTATTTTCCAAGACATCGACTTAATTTAAGTTAACCCTTAGCCCCAAAAAAGTAACTGCCATGAATTCTGAAAACAAAAGGAAACACGAACGTATCCAGTCACTCAATTTGTCATACATTTGTCTTGATGAAGACAATAATATCGTCAAACAGGGTATGGGCCGAACTTTGAATATCTCCGAGTCGGGGATTTTGCTGGAAACCCATTTCCCGATCGAACCCAATCACACAATCCAGTTGACCATCAGTCTGGAAGAAGACCTGCTGGATATCAAGGGTAAACCGGTTCATGTCCAATCAATTGATGGGGGAAAATACCATATCGGAATCCAGTTTGTTGATCTGGATACAAGTGCAAGCAATATCTTGCAGAATTATATCAGTGTCGACGGAACCAAGAAATAGTCGAAGGTGAAAGAGGGCCAATTACCGCCTTTAAGGAATTGAAAGGATTAGAATTAATGAATGCACCTGTCAGTCAAACGGATTTTCAGGATTTAAATCTGCTCAAAAGGGGAAAAGTCAGGGATATCTACGATCTCGGTGAAAATTTATTAATGGTGGCAACCGATCGAATTTCAGCTTTCGATGTCGTCATGCCGGATCCTATTCCGGACAAGGGAATCATCCTGACTCAGATTTCGCTTTACTGGTTTGAAATCATGAAGCCAATTATTCAAAATCATATGATTTCCACCGACGTAAGTGACTTTCCGGCTGTCTGCCAACCCTATGCGGATACTTTGCGCGGTCGTAGTATGCTGGTAAAGAAAACGGAACCATTGCCGATTGAATGTGTGGTTAGAGGATATATATCCGGTTCAGGCTGGAAATCGTACCAGGAATCACAGACGGTTTGCGGCATAGCCTTGCCGCCCGGTTTGAAGGAATCCGACCAACTGGCGGAACCGATTTTTACACCTTCGACCAAGGAAGAACTCGGTGCCCATGACATTAATATCGATTTTGAAGAGACTGTCAAAAGAATCGGGCATGATTTGGCTTCAAAAGTCAAAGAGTTGAGCCTTGCCATTTACAAAAATGGTGCTGAAATGGCCTCTGAAAAAGCCATTATAATCGCCGACACCAAATTCGAATTTGGACAGATAGGCAACGAACTGATACTCATCGATGAGGTTTTAACGCCGGATTCCTCTCGGTTTTGGCCCAAAGATACCTATAGTCCCGGTGGATCACAGCAAAGCTTTGACAAACAATATGTCAGAGATCATCTGATATCCATTAACTATAACAGGCAACCGCCGGGGCCGGCGCTACCTGAAGACATCATTCGTAATACGCGCAAAAAATATCTGGAAGCGCTCACCCAACTCACCGGAGACAGCCACGGACTATAATTGAATATTTTCGATTGAATATTTAATGTCCGCCTACGCCGATCAATCTAAAAAAACCTAGCAAAAAATGATGAAGCGAAGCGACTTCCATAAATATTCGATATTCAATTTTCAATAGTCAATTAGACAAATGGCGCCGCTACCGATTCAACCAGCACAATATCAAACGGTCCCCCTGACTCGCATTAACCTCCAAAATGATGACTTTCGAATCACCACCTGCGAAGATGTCGAAGATCTGCTGGCCTCCATACAGCATGCCGGCCTCATATCGCCACCGTTATTGATCAAACAATCTTCCGCATATACGATCGTCAGCGGATTTCGCCGCGTTGCTGCCTGCCGGAAATTGGGCTGGAGTGAGATCATCGCCCGCATCCTGGAACCCGAGTTCAATCATCTCGCCTGTTTGCGGCTTGCCATTGCGGACAATGCACTTCAAAGACCTCTCAACTTGATTGAAACATCCCGGGCCTTTCAAAAACTGTCGTCGTTTTCAGGAAGTCTCAAACAATTGGCTGAGACCGCATCAAAATGCGGCTTGCCCACAAATCACTCGATTATCAACAAAATTAAAGGCCTTTGCCGGCTGCCGCTGCCCCTTCAAAACAGTATCCTGAATGATACAATTTCGTTGAGCATGGCCAACGAACTGGCAATGCTGGAGCCGGATACCGCCGTTGATCTTGCCCGACTTTTTGAGCAGCTAAACCTAAGCCTCAACAAACAAAGAGAGATCGTCACACTGATCGGTGAGATCGCTCGCCGTGAAGATATTTCAATCCGGCAGGTGTTGGCTTTTGAAGCATTTCAACATATTTTAACGGATGGAGATCTTGACCGTGGACAAAAAGGACGAAAAATCCGCTCTTTTTTGCGTCAGCGGCGCTTTCCCCGGATTGTAAAAGCTGAACAATATTATAATACCCATATAAAAAAATTGAAGCTTAACCATGAGATTAAATTAATCCCTCCCAAAGAATTTGAAGGAACCACCTATACGCTGAATTTGAATTTCACGAGTCTCACCCATCTCAAAACGATTCAATCGATGTTGGACGAAATTCTTCAACACGCCAGTTTCAAAAAGATTGTCGAAGACAAGGATCCTCATTCAGACAAAGGCGATTAGAAAACACCTGAATTTCGCACGGATTCTAACCAACGATGAATATGGGGGTATATCCGTAATTTATCCGAAGCGAAGTTTGCTGTAAAAATTCAGGTATCCGTTATTTTTTTAAGTCGATTATTACTTGACAAACAAATCCCAACAATTATAGAGAAGACCATGAAATAAATTATCTTCAGAAGATTATGGGAATACAGGAGCGAAAACAACGAGAGCGTGAAAGAAGACGCCAACAGATTATCGTAGCGGCCAAACGGGTGTTTTCTGAAAAAGGTTTCTCAAAATCCACCATGGAGGACATCGCCCGCGAGGCTGAATTAAGTCCCGGAACGCTATATCTGTATTTTAAGAATAAAGACGATTTATATGCCTCTTTATCCTTACGAATATTACAATATTTAAATATCAGGCTGGAGGATGTCAAAAAGGAAAAAGATATTGACCCCCGAAAAAAATAGCCGCGATCAAAGAAGCTTTATATGATGTCTACCAGTTTGATCCCATGATACTGATCAACATGTTCCACCTTCAATCCAGTGAAACCCTAAAAAATTTATCTTCCCCCCTCCTTGAAAATATCACGGAGCTTTCCCGCAACTCACTGAGCGTCCTGGCCGAAGTATTTAAGGATGGTGCCGGCCGGGATGACTATTTAGATAACAATCCCACAGCCGTTGCCGATATCATCTGGTCGCTGTTTACCGGCGTTGTTCTCTGGGAAGAGAGCAAACGCATGATTGATGACGAAAAAAATTTTTTAAAACAAACGCTTGACGTTGCTTTTGAAATATTTGCCCGCGGCGTAACCAAATAATTCCGGCTAATCAGCTATAATTCACCGTTGCATTATTACTGTATATCTGTAATCTGTAACCTTTGGACTTTGAACCCTAACCTTGGAACCAATTGTTTATGTTATAACAATCCTATGTCAATTCAAAAGCTTTACATTGACCAGCAGATCGCCGAGTATCCCGAAGTAAGTTCCATCACCCGCCGCTTTGATATCCCGGCTGAAATCGTAGCAAATGGCCAGGAAGTATATGACAGGATCTCCGGTGCTCCAGACCCGATCCAAAAAGGGAAAACAGTGCTTTTTTTGACTCGCAACAAAGGTGCATTTATAAAAAATTGTCCGGGCACCCGTTCTTATACTTGCTGTGGCTACGAGATTCTGCACATTGGTACTTTTTGCCACATGGACTGCACATACTGCATCCTGCAGTCATATTTTCATCCGCCCCTAATGCAGTATTTCGTAAATCACACGGATCTGTTCGAGGAACTTGACAGCATCTTTGCCGGAAATGATATTCATAGAATTGGAACTGGGGAGTTCACCGACAGCTTAATCTGGGAATTGTGGACTGATTTTAGCCGAAGACTGGTTGCGGCGTTTGCCGGCCAGAAGCGAGCGGTATTGGAA
The DNA here is from genome assembly GCA_902749685.1 of Olavius sp. associated proteobacterium Delta 1. GTDB lineage: Bacteria > Desulfobacterota > Desulfobacteria > Desulfobacterales > JAFDCJ01 > JAFDCJ01. Next base: position 97,139 of record CACVKW010000871.1, read on the forward strand.
CTGAAAACCAAAACGACTGCCATTGACAGGCTGCAGCACCTGCCGCACAATCGAAAGACGATTGTCGCATGGTCGGTTAACACTCCCCGGATTATTGCAGAAGAAGAACGGCGCACGGCCTCACTTTCAGCCAGGCTTAAAGCAGCAGCCAAATGCGAATCCTGGGGATATCCCTTGGCATTCCATTTTGATCCCATTGTGATCTATGACGGTTGCGAAGCCGATTATGAAGGGGTTGTAAAAATGATTTTTTCCAGTGTATCGCCGGACAATATTGTGTGGATCAGCCTGGGTACATTTCGTTTTATGCCGTCCCTGAAGCCGCTGATTCAGAAACGTTTCCCGAACTCCAAAATTATATATGGCGAGTTTATTACCGGTCTCGATGGAAAGATGCGATACTTCAAACCAATACGCATCGAGGTGTATCAAAAAATCATCGCCAGCATACGTCAGCACGCACCAAAGGTTTTCATCTATTTTTGCATGGAGGATGATGAGGTTTGGCAAAAATCCATGGGATTTATTGCTTCCGAAAGAAGGGGACTTGACAGAATGTTGGATGAACAGGCGATTCGACACTGCGGGGTGAGTCAATTGAAGAATGAATTAAGTGTCTACTGAGCATGTGATAATAAAATGATTAAATTCCACAAATCTTCAATCTTCAATTTTCAATCTTCACTCCCAATCCCCTTTTTCCTCTTTATTATCGTATTTGTATTTTTATCCGCTCATACTTCAGTTGCCCAGACCTGGCACACGGTGAGGTGGGTGAATGATGGGGACACCGTTGTATTAACAACCGGGCAACGGCTTCGATATATCGGCCTCAATGCACCGGAAATCGACCATGAAGATCAAAAAGCCCATCCCTATGGGTACCAGGCCAGATCTTTTAATAAAGGTCTGGTATTGTCCGGAAGGATCCGCCTCGAATATGATGTCGAGCGTTTCGACCGGTATGGACGGGTACTGGCATATGTTTTTCTTGAAGACGGCACTTTTATAAACGCCCGCTTGTTGCAGTCCGGAATGGCTTATCACCTGTATCACAAACCCAATGTGAAATATAGTCTATCGCTGTTGAAAGCCCAGCAAGATGCCATGGAGTTGAAAAAAGGAATATGGCGCAACTGGAATGAAAAAGAAAAGAAATACGTCGGAAACTGGCACTCCCGGCGGTTTCACATTTCAGCCTGTTCCCTGGCCAATAAGATCAAGTCTAAAAATAAGATAATTTTTTCCAGTAAATGGGATGCATTCAAAAAAGGCTATGCACCGTCCAAAAAATGCATCAAGGAATTTTGGAATTATTGAGCGGGAGGTAACGTTCGCCAGTTAATGACCCATGTATCTTTTTCAATAATACCGAGCTCTTCAGCGGGCAGATGCGGGGATGACACCCGCAACCTATGTTACTGACTACTATTTTTCCTTGTTTTTTCGTACTTCTTCAATGATCTTTTCCGTCATTTGGGCCGGCACCTCGTCATAATGGGAAAACTCCATAAAATAGATGCCACGGCCTCCGGTCATTGACCTAAGATCCGGTGCATACGTTAAAAACTCCGACATCGGCACGTTGGCTTTGATGATCTGATTTCTTCCGGCACTGTCCATTCCAAGAACTTTGCCTCGTCTGCCGTTGAGATCCCCCATGATATCACCCATAAAATCTTCAGGCGTTGTAATGGTAACATTCATGATGGGCTCCAACAAAACGGGGTGCGCCTGTTCAGCCGCCTTTTTAAAGGCGAGGGAACCTGCAATTTTAAAGGCCATTTCAGATGAATCCACCGCATGAAAAGACCCATCATCAAGTGTAACCTTGAAATCGACGCACAGAAAACCGGCCAGCACGCCTTTTTGGGATGCTTCCACAACTCCTTTTTCAACGGCGGGAATGTATGTTTTGGGGATCACACCGCCGACAATGGCATCGACAAATTCGAAGCCTTTGCCTCTGGCCATTGGCTCCAGTTGAATCCAGCAGTCACCAAACTGACCGTGGCCACCGGTTTGTTTTTTATGCTTGCCCTGGACCCGGATTTTCTTCTTAATGGTCTCCCGGTAAGGAACTTTGGGCGTGTTCAGCACCACCTCGACATTAAATTTTCTTTTGAGCTTTTCAACTGTGGTTTCGATATGAATCTGCCCCAGACCCGATAAAATAATTTCTTTGGTTTCGGAAATTCTGTCCAGTTTTAAGGAGGGGTCTTCTTCCAGCAGTTTGACCATGGAACTGAAAATTTTGTCTTCATCCCCTTTGGATTTGGCGCTAATTGCAAAAGAGATCAAAGAGGGCAGGGGGTCGACGCATTGATAGGAAATCTTGGCGCCATCATCACATAGCGTATCGCCTGTCAGGGTTTCTTTGAGTTTGGCCATAGCCACAATGGAGCCCGGTCCGGCGCCCGTTGCCGGTTTTTGTTCTTTGCCGGTAATGGTCAGCAACTGATTGAAGCGTTCCTTGGTCTCCTTGCTGGCATTATAAAAGGTACCGTCGCTGCCGAGGGAGCCGGAAACCACTCTGAAAATTGTCAGCCGTCCGGCATAAGGATCGGCCAGGGTTTTAACCACGAAAGCGGAAAACGGCCCATCAGGGTCCGGCGCGCGCTCTATTTCTTCACCGGTGGCCGGGTCAGTACCGACTCGCGACCCGCGATCCATCGGCGAAGGCATTGAATCCACAATCAGGTTCATTAAAAGATCGATGGCGACATTTTTGGTGGCAGAACCACAGACGACCGGGACGAATGTGCGTGTCAGGGTCCCTTTTCTCAGGGCAGCTCTCAATTCTTCCTCGGTGAGTTCTTCACCTTCCAGATAGCGCTCGACGAGTTCATCATCGGCTTCGGCAATATTTTCAATCAGATTTTCTTTCTCACTTTCTACCGCATCCTGCATAGCGGCAGGGATTTCGCCTTTTTGCGCTTTGCCCTCTTCGTTGTAAACGTAAGCCCGTCCGCTGATTAAATCGACAACGCCATTAAAATCGTCCTCGGCGCCAATGGGAAGCTGCAGAATAATCGGTTTGGGTTCAAAAATTTCGCTGACTTCTTTAAATGCACGGGCAAAGTCGGCTCGTTCGCGGTCGAGTTTATTGATAAAAATCATACACGGCTGTTGGAAATCCTTGGCAAATTCCCAGGCCTGCTCGGTTTGAACCTTTACGCCATCCACGGCGTCGATGACGACGAGTGTGCCATCGGCAGCCTGCAGACAGCTTTTGGTATCTGAAAAAAAGTTCTGGTCACCGGGGGTGTCAATTATATTTAGTGTGTGTTTTTTCCATTCGAGTTGATGGAAACCGGAGCTGATGCTAGAAGTTCGTTTGAGTTCTTCCGCCTCAAAATCCATCGCTGTGTTGCCATCTTCCACCCGGCCCAGACGTTTGATGGTTCCGCTGTCGTATAACATGGCTTCTGCAAGCGATGTTTTTCCGGCTCCGCTATGTGCAGCCAGCGCGATATTTCTTAAACCTGCCACATTTTCACTCATGTAAGCTCCTCTCTTTTATAATTTATGCAGTCGCTTGGGCTTTTTTTAAAATGACATCTCTAACTGTTAAACTGAAAAAAAGCAAGCCCAAAATCAAGTCAAATCTTCCTGCAAATATCTCAGCAGGATAAAAAATTCACGGTTTCCTTTCGGGCCGAGGATCGGCGAAGGGATGACCGATTCGCACGAAAAACCTGATTCCATAAAAAATGTGGACAAGTTTTGGATCACACGGGTGTGTAGCGCTGCATCCCTGACCACACCACCTTTTCCAACCAGATTTTTGCCGACTTCAAATTGGGGTTTTATCAACGCCAGGATACAAGCACCATTTTTCAGAAAAGCAACAACAGCAGGAACAACAATCTTCAAGGAGATAAAAGAGACATCAACGGTCGCTAGATCAACAGGCTCGGCGATTGCATCAGCCGGCATGTGCCGAATGTTGGTACGCTCGATAACGACCACCCGTGGATCCTGTCTGAGTTTCCAGGCCAGTTGGCCGTAGCCGACATCAACTGCGTACACGCGGACGGCACCATTTTGCAGGAGGCAGTCGGTAAACCCTCCGGTGGACGCACCGACATCAAGGCAAACGGAATCATCCAGGTTTACTTCAAAGGCTTGCAGGGCGCCTTCAAGTTTTAAGCCGCCTCGACTGACATAGGGTATATCTTTTCCTTTTAATTCGATGCCATCATCTTGGCCGACCAAGAAGCCCGCCTTGTCCGCGGGCCGTTTATTCACCAGTACCTTGCCGGCCATAATCATGGCCCGCGCTCGCTGACGACTTGGCGCAACGCCTCTTTCCACAAGCAGCCGATCAAGTCTTTGTTTTTTTGCCAACAATTTATTTCTCAGTCATCAAATGCTCGGCAGCCTTTACAATGGCAGGCGCGTCAATGCCGTACAATGATCGCAGCAGTTGCTGGGGTCCGTGTTCGACAAAGGTATCCGCAATACCAATACGTATAATTTGAACACCGGTGAGCCCTTCATCACTCAATGCTTCCAGCACGGCGCTGCCAAATCCACCGTTGCGGACGTTTTCTTCAATCGTGATGACGCGCGGGATCTTTTTGGCCCAAGCGCAAATCAGATCGATATCCAGCGGCTTGACGAACCGACAGTTAACGACCGTTGCCGATATTCCCAGTCCCTTTAAGGTTTCGCGGGCTTCGAGTGCATCGCCGACCGATATGCCGATGGCCAGCATCAGAATATCGCCGCCTTCTTTCAAAACTTTTCCTTTTCCCAGCGGTAGGGGTTCGGCAGTTTTGTCCAGCGGAACCCCCATCGCCGTCCCCCGCGGATATCGAAAGGCCGCGGGGCCATCATGGTGCAGCGCGGTTGCCAGCATGGATCGCAATTCATTTTCATCGGCCGGCGCCATAATGACCATGTTGGGCAGACTTCTCAGATAGGAGAGATCAAAGAGTCCGTGGTGGGTGGATCCATCTTCGCCGACGATGCCGCCCCGGTCAATGGCAAACGTTACCGGCAGCCGATCGATGCACACATCATGCAACACCTGATCATAGGCCCTTTGCAGAAAGGTCGAATAGATGGCCACAACCGGCTTTAATCCCTGGGTGGCCATGCCGGCCGCAAAGGTAACGCCATGCTGTTCAGCGATTCCAACATCAAAAAAGCGGTCCGGGTAAAGTTCGGCAAATTTAGCCAACCCGGTTCCTTCGGGCATAGCCGCCGTAACCGCAACCACGCGCTCGTCTTTTTCAGCCATTTCGATCAGGGCCTGGCCGAAAACCTGGGTGTACGTCGGTATCGGAATTTTGGGGTCGATGCAGTCGCCGGTTTCAACTTCAAAGCAGCCGCACCCATGAAAATAGACCGGATTTTCTTCCGCGGGGGGATAGCCCTTGCCTTTTTGAGTGGTCACGTGCAGCAGCACAGGTTCTTTTAAATATCTTATATTATTTAAGATATCAATCAAGTGATTTAGCTTGTGGCCGTTAATGGGACCAAAATATTCAAAATTGAATGCTTCAAACAACATTCCCGGGGTGGTGAACGTTTTGAAAGATTCCTCGGTGCGTTTGGCAAATTGGTAAACATCATCTCCGATTTTGGGCAGTGATTTGAGAAAACTACCAAGCTCTTTTCTGGCCTCCTGAATTCTCTTGGCGGAAAATGTTCGGCTTAAAAAGGAGGATAGGGCACCCACGTTACGCGAAATCGACATATCATTGTCATTCAGGATTACTATAAGTTCCCGATCTTTAAATTTATCCCCGGCCTGGTTAAGTCCTTCATAAGCAATCCCGGCGGTCATCGACCCATCTCCGATGACGGCAATGACTTTGGAGCTTTCTTTTTTTAAATAGTTAGCATGGACGACCCCCAGACTGGCCGATATGGAAGTGCTGCTGTGACCGGTGGAAATTGTATCATACGGGCTTTCGCCGATGCGGGTAAAACCGGCGATACCCTGGTGTTGGCGCAGGGAATGAAATTGATCGCGGCGTCCCGTCAGTAATTTGTGCGCATAGGCCTGGTGTCCGACATCCCAGATCAGCTTGTCATGCGGCGTGTCAAATACATAATGAATGGCTATTGCCAATTCAACGGCACCAAGACTGGAAGCCAGATGGCCACCGGTTTGCGACACAACTTCAACAATGGTTTGACGTATTTCGGCGGCCAGGGCCGGAAGTTCTTTTCTTGAAAGTTGTTTTAGGTCGGCGGGAGAATTGATATTTTCCAAAAAGCTCAAGGCTATAATATCTCCTTGTATTTATCGTTTTCTTTCGATGATATAGGTTGCCATGGCGCGCAGGGGTTCTGCCTTATTATCAAAAGTTTCCAGTGCTTGCAATGCCTGGTGAATTAATTTTTGTGCAAACTGTTTGGACGCATCAAGGCCTAAAAGGGAAGGGTAGGTGCTTTTTTTGTTTAGCTTGTCGGTTCCGACTGCCTTGCCCATCACTTCCGGATTACCTTCGACATTTAAAATATCGTCTGCGACCTGAAAAGCAAGTCCGATGTTGCGGGCATAGGTTTTGAGAAACCCCAGTTGAGCCTTATCAGCCTCTGCCAGCAATGCGCCGCACTGCAAAGAAGCTTCGATCAGGGCCCCTGTTTTTAAAGTATGCATGGATTCGAGATCGCTGACGTTTAATCGGCGGCCTTCAGACGCAATATCCAGCATCTGACCTTGTATCATACCCCGCGAACCGGCGGCAATGGCAATTATCCGAATGACCTGCAGCCATTTGGCGGCTTGGCCGTTGTTTTCAAATGGAACCGATGCGAGGATCTCAAAGGCCATCGTTAACAGTGCGTCGCCGGCCAGTATGGCGGTTGCTTCATCAAAGGCAACGTGGCAGGTGGGTTTTCCCCGGCGCAATTTGTCATCATCCATGGCGGGCAGATCATCGTGGATGAGCGAGTAGGTGTGGATCATCTCCAGCGCACAGGCTGCCATCAAAGCATCCTTCGGATTGCCGTCAACGGCTTCCGTGGCAGCAAGACATAGAATTGGTCGAATTCGTTTGCCACCGGCCATCAACGAATATTTCAGGGCTTTGTTTATCGTTTCGCCCTGCTGAGTAGATAGCAGTATATTTTCTAAAGTGTCGTTAACAACCCGACTTTTATGATTAAGGTAATTTTTAAGATCAAACATTTCACTGGTTACTGGTTGCTGGATATCGGGTACCGGACCCTGGTCACTGGTCGTTTAAATAGACGGAGCAAAGCGACATCCATAAATCTTCAATCTTCAATTTATGTTCAATTTAATCCCGGCGCTGTGTCGCAAATGGTACTTCGGTTACGTTGCCCGTCGCATCCTTCATCAACATAGTAATTCTCTTTTCGGATTCGTCCAATTTCCCGCTGCAATATTTTGAAATTTGGATTCCCTCTTCAAATTTTTTGATAGCCTTTTCCAGCGGCATATCCCCGGACTCCAGTTCCTGAACGATTTGTTCAAGTTGCTTCATTGCCTGTTCAAAAGTTTTTTTTGCCATGGTTTGATCTTCCTTTTACGCGACATATCAGACGGCCTTTGGCCAGCATGAGCTCCAATTCCTGATTCAACGCAACATTCTGTGAATCTTTTATCACAGCTGCTTCCGGCACCGTGCGGGTTACGCTATAACCCCGGGCAAGTATTGCGAGGGGATTCAAAGCTTCCAATTTTGCCGTCAATTCTCGAATGTTTATTTGTTTTGAATGATTAGATATTATTAATGATTTAATTAGTTTGTCAATTATTTGTTCAAGATGTTTTTTAGATTTTATCAAAAATAGCCGGGGGGTGTTGGCGTCCAATCGGTTGTGCCAGAAATCAAGGTATTCTCGTTCCCTGCGGACCCGAAGGCGCAGGGACCTGTGAAAGCGCGCGCAAAGATCATCCAGCCGAAGTCGATAATCTTCTAATTTGCGTCGGGGATCGATCAAACGTTTGGAAATCTCCTTTATACGTACGTTTAACCCATCGAAATAAAATAGAATTTCTGTTCGCAAGCGCATCAAAATGTCATTGACGTGGCGTTGGAGATCAGACTTTTCAGGAACTACCAGCTCAGCGGCTGCGGTCGGAGTCGGCGCACGGAGGTCGGCCACAAAATCGGCAATCGTATAATCGGTCTCATGTCCGACTGCTGAAATGATTGGAATCTTAGATGCGAAAATTGCTCTAGCCACCGACTCCGTGTTAAAAGCCTGCAAATCCTCCAGGGAACCACCGCCCCGGGCCAGGATGGCAACCTCAGCTTCATTTCTGGCATTGAGCAGCTCCAGGGCTGCCGCAATTTCTTGGGCAGCGCCGTGACCTTGAACTTTTGCCGGAATGATCTGAATACGAGAGTTGGCAAAGCGGCGGTTAATTGTTTTTAAAATGTCATGGACGACGGCACCGCTAGAGGAGGTTATGATGCTGATATTATTGGGTAAAAATGGGATTGGTTTTTTAAATTTATCATCAAAGCAGCCTTCTGCAGCCAGACGCTTTTTAAGCTTTTCAAATGCAATCTGCAATGCGCCGATACCTGAAGGCTCTAAATATTCCAGAATGATTTGATAGGTACCGCGAGGCTCATAAACTCCAAGCCGTCCCATACCGGTGACGCTCATGCCGTCTTCAGGCTCGAATTTCAACTGCCGTTGCTGTCCGCGAAACATCACGGCACTGATCTGAGAGGCGCTGTCTTTTAACGTAAAATAAAAATGACCGGAAGCCGGAATACGGAAATTGGAAATTTCGCCAAATATCCAGACAAATGGAAAGCTATCTTCAATTAAGGTTTTGATATCAGCATTCAGCTCAGAAACGGAATAAACTTTGCGCACCTGGCTGGCGGCGTCATTTGGGTCTTGAAAGTTATCTTCGGCCATCTCAGATTCCGGGTTAGGATTATAATTTTTATTTCAATGCATACTATGACAGGGTATTTTTGCCACGTGGCAATTCATTCTGCGTCTGCGGCGGATCATGGCCGGGAAATTATCTTTTATCAACGTCCGATAAGATATATTATGTAAACTTTTAGTTCAGGGCTTGATAATCAGGACATCAGGCGGATGAAATTTCCACTTAGGCGCCCTATCGAGACTTCATATCAAACTTTAAATCCAGCACTCAGTCTTCAACCTTCAATTCTTTTTGTTTTTCCAATAATTCCCGAATAGCCGGTACAATGAAAACATTTTCATGTGGTATCTTAGCCAGATGAGAAACCAGGATTTTTATTTTTTTGCGAATTGATTTGTGTTTGTCCATGATAAACAGGTTGCGGCCTTTGACCTTGCACAAACCACTTTGAACTGCTATACCGGCAGTCCGCAGATTCTGCTCGGAAACATTTATTTCCAGCTTTTCAGCCAGATCCTTAAGCTCCTGGTATATTTGTTCCGGTTTCATCAAACTCTCGACATCTGATAATAGTCTTTATAAATTTAAATTGGCCACGAATTGACACGATTAACCACGAATTATGGCAATGCCAAAAACAGCGGCAACTATTAATGAACAAAATATTTTCGTGTAAATTCGTGTTAATTAGTGGCCTCTTTTAAGAAATGAATATTTTACCTCTCGACTCATTTCAACCATAATCTTGATCTTGCTTATATCGACGTTTGTGTTATATTAAAGTCATTAAGATTAGCGACATACGAATAAATCGGGTTGTTTGTTGTTAATGATCAAAACTAGTCTCAGGAGGAAACAATGGAATCAGCACCCCTTAATCAGACCCAGACCCAAGTTCAGGCGCGGGTCAATTCATTTATTCGCAGTGTATATAACTGGATGGCAATTGGTTTGGGCATCACCGGTTTTGTCGCCTATTATGTTGCCAACACGGAATCATTGCGACAGATAATCTTCGGCAATCAAATTTTGTTCTTCGGCCTGATCATTGCAGAATTTGGACTGGTGATTGCGATCAGCGCCCGGATCCAAAAGATGCAAGCATCCACCGCAACGGCACTTTTTGTGCTTTATTCAGCCCTAAACGGTGCAACCTTATCCCTGATATTCCTGATTTATACTGCTTCATCAATTACTTCAACATTTTTTATCTGTGCCGGCACCTTTGTCGCCTGCAGCATCTACGGTTGGACCACAAAACGGGATTTAACTTCTGTCGGCGGATTTATGACGATGGGATTGATCGGCATTATCATTGCATCAGTGGTTAATATTTTTCTGCGCAGTCCCGCCATGTATATGATTGTCAGCTATATCGGTGTGATCGTCTTTGTCGGCTTGACGGCCTATGATACGCAACATCTTAAAAACATGGCCATGACCCAGCCCGATGGGCTAGAAGCCGGCGTGGTCAGAAAAGGAGCGATTTTAGGTGCTCTGAAATTATATCTCGATTTTATCAACCTCTTTCTGATGCTGCTAAGAATCTTTGGCAGCCGTGACTGAGCGCTTTATTAGGCTATAAGTGGGTCAGGTTTGAACAGCGAACCGCAGAATTTCGAAGTGTGATTTCGCTTCGCTCAGTCATTTTAATAAAAATAGATAGAATGCCTTACTTCGACATTCGATATTCATGATTCGATATTCGATATTCGCTTTTTTATAATCCCAGAATCTATCCTGTTCCTATACTTTTTTTTATTATAACAGATAGTTGCTTGCAAATACGTTGGGTTTTAGCCTCGTCGGGGCCTTCTACCATAACGCGGCAAAGCGGCTGGGTTCCCGAGTAACGTACCAGCACCCTGCCCGTCTGCGCCAGATCGGCTTCAGCAGATCGAATTGCTTCAATAATTTGCGGGATGGATTCGATAGCCGGCTTGGAGTTAACGGCAACATTAATCATAACCTGAGGATACACCATCATGATCGCAGAGAGCTCTGAAAGCGGTTTTTTCTCAGTTTGCATGGCTTCGATCAGTTTCAGGGCCGTTAACATGCCGTCTCCCGTGGTGTGGTAATCGGCAAATATCATGTGGCCCGAATCTTCCCCCCCGAGCACAGCACCGGCGGCCTTCATTTTTTGCATGACGTAACGATCGCCGACCTGCACAACTTCGTGGTTGATCTGCAATTGTTTCAAAGCAACCCCGAATCCCATATTGCTCATCACCGTGCTGACAACCAGATTGTTTTTCAGGGTGCCCTTTTGCTTCATGTCTCGGGCGCAAATTGCCAGGATATGGTCACCGGATAACACCCGGCCGCTCTCATCCACGGCGATCAACCGATCACCATCCCCGTCAAAGGCAAGACCAATGTTCGCCCTTGATCTAAGAACGGTCTGAATCAGAGCTTCAGGATGTTCGGAGCCGCAGTCATCATTTATATTGATGCCGTCGGGCTGAACGGCGAATGATACAACTTGAGCGCCGAGTTCCGCGAATAACTTCGGCGCAATCTGGTAGGTGGCGCCATTGGAGCAATCCAGAACGATTTTAAGGTCTTGAAAGGGTTTATCTGCCGCCAAGGTGTTTTTTAAAAATGCAATGTAATTTGAATTGGCGGGATGGTAGGGGTGAGCGGTTCCTATTTTTCGTGAGTCTAATTTCCGAGCAGGAAGGGTCTCATCAAGGATCATTTTTTCGATTTCAATTTCTGTTTCATCGGAAAGCTTGTAGCCGTCTCCTTTGAAAATCTTGATGCCGTTGTCATAATACGGGTTGTGCGAAGCGGATACTACAATTCCGGCCATTGCCTTTAATGCGGATGTCACAAAAGCGACTCCCGGGGTTGGCAGCACATCGGTGAGGTACGCATTTGCGCCGGCAGCGCATATGCCGGCAACAATCCCTGATTCCAACATGTCGCCCGATAATCGGGTATCCTTACCAATAACAATTTTTGAGTCACTAGCGGCTTCAGCGAAATAAGTAGCAACCACCCTGCCGACGCGCAAAGCCATTTCCGCTGTCATGGGATACTCGTTCGCCACGCCGCGAATACCGTCTGTTCCGAATAGTTGTTTCATTTTGCATTCATTTATTAAAGTTTTACAGTGTTTTCAATTAAGGTTCAAAAAAAAGATGGCAGTATTTTTTTTGATCCGGTTATGATGTCGTCAATAACCCCTTGCAGCCAGTGAGTTCCCTTAGCGGAATCGGCTGGGTCAAGTCCCTGGATGACGCGAATATAATCCTGGCCGAAGGTCGAGATCCCCTGACGGATGAATTCTAGAAATTGATCCCTCGGGTCCGCTGAGGCGCCGTTGGCCGGCTGCAACTCCAATGATTCCTTTATTTCAGGCCAGCGTTCATAAAGTTCCTGCGTCTGTTTCGATGATTCGGCCGGCTTTTTCAGGCAAACCGCTTCCAACCGATTGATTCTTTCCTCAATGGCCATGTCGACTTTTTCCTGCAGCGCCGCCAACAAAGCCCGGGGGAAACGATTTGAGATGAACAAGGTCCGCACCTGTCCATACCACTGCTTTAGAGCAATCAGATTGGCGATATAGATAATATTGTTTACGACAATCCTTTTGTCACTGCGAAATTTGCCCGGCGCAAATGCGACATTACCCCCTCTACCTGCCCCACCCATTATAAGCCGATCCGATCTTGTTTCATCTTTGCGAACAATGGTGCCGGCCGCCACCGTGATGCCATAGCCCAGCCGGCAAGGGCCCACCATCCCGCCCTGCCCGCCGAGAAATATCGGTTTCTGATTCAACATGACGCCTCTGGGAACGTCGCCGATTAGAGAGGCCGTCGCTTTGTCCTGGCTGGGGGTAAAATTGAAATGAATATAGGAGCTGCCGACTTCACTGTGGTTTTTGCGACTGGTGCCGCCGGCCATCAAGCAATCGCAAAAATTGATCAGACTGCCCAGGGTAACGAAGGGCATAAGAATGGTATGCTTTAGGGCCACCGTATGGGCAATGCTGGTCTGTTCTTCCAGAATGGTTGCCTGGCGAACGTGAGACCCCAGACCGCATTTGGCATTATCCAAAAAAACCGAGCGATTAAAGTAGCCCCCTTTAAGCTCAACATCAGGTCCGATTTGACAATCGTCTATGGTAGCCTGCCCTTCATATCCCAGCTTTACACCCGGAAGAATTAGGGTATTTCGACCCAATATTTTGCAACCGGCGTAAATGACAACCCCATCACCGGATATGCGGTCGATATCGACTTGGGGGCCAATTTCGATACTCTCAGGATTGGCAATTTTAACACCCTTTTTAATTAATTTGTCAATTGCGGTAGTGCTGTGGTTTTTCAACTGGGATTTTGATTTCAAGTTCAGAACCTCTGTTTGAATTGTCGCCTGGGGATTTTTATCTGGCAATCCTAACCCCGCTCAAAATTGTCATTTTCATATATGATAAAAGCGACTTAGGCAATTAAAATTTTACTCTAGCGGCGATTATATATTTTAAAATTTGGCAAATCACTTCAGATAAAACAATTCCTTGAGAAAGAAGAGGCTCGGGAACTAAAGGCAGAGGTCAGGTGGAATAACGACAATGTACTCCCCAGGATCAGATTGATGCCTGGGAGATGAAGGCAGGAATTCTGCAATTAGGCGACGATGAATGGCCATTTCTTAAAGAAATTGTCTCTGTGACCTAAAACGGTTATTACTGGTGGGTTATTTCCCGAATTTCTTTCAAACGGCAATACTAGACCCACTATGCCGAACCATAATGGACTCCTTCACGTTTTTCGCGACTGCCGAACTGCCAATTTCGATGCGGCAGCCTTTTTTTCCCGGCACAATTTCAGCGAGTATCCACACCAAATACGCCACAATTCTTTCATGATAATCGGAAAATCGCCGGGCCCAATTTTAGAAGCATTAACATAGGCCCAGGCATCCAACGGTTCTTCGTGAAAGGCCAGACTCATATTTCCCCAGCGCGCAGAAGACAACAATGAGCGTGCAATAATTTCGACATCAAAGAGCCAGCGGGTCAGGAACGGTTGCGCCAGTAAACTCTCCAACTTAGGAGACGCCCGGAAAAGTTTAGCGCCGCATTGGGTGTCATATACCGGTATGCCCAGAGCCATTGAGATCAGCGTCGCAATTATTCTTCCGGTATAGTGGCGCCAGATTTTGCGCTCAATGCTGCGCCCGATCAGTTTAACCCGTGACCCGATAACCGCATCTAGCGTTTGCTGCTTCACTAATATCTGACGCAAGCGCAGGATTTCACTCAACGGCGCGGATAAATCGGCATCCCAGTAACCGACAATCCTGGATTCCCCTTCCAGGGCCTTGAGCAAGCCTTGCCTGACCGCCTCGCCTTTACCCTGGTTGGTCTTGAGGTGAAAGGTTTTAATTTTATCCGATCTCCTCCGGCCTAGATCATCAATCAATTGTGCAGTTCCATCAGTACTGCCGTCATTTACCAGCAGAAAATCGATGTCAGCGGTCTCTGAAGAAAATGTCAGCAATTTTTCAACCGGCAAGCGTTTTTCCTCATTATAGCAAGGAATTACAACAGACGTTTGTATATCGGGAGCCATAGGATATCTCTGACTAGTATTTGCGTCCTTTTATTACAGATCGTGGTTATTCTTTTGGATCGGTTTTGCCTTGTATCGATTGAACCCTCGCCCATACCTTTGAGCCTGACAGATACAAGCCGATGGCTGTCAGGACAATCAACCCCGGATAGATCGTCACCCCGTAGCGGGGCTCGATGTGAAAAGGCAGATAGACCAGATTCATATAGAGAAAAAGCAGAAAAATCGGTAGACATGCAATGCGTATCTCCGGTTTCATTAGAAATAGAGCTGTTAATGAAAAAATAGCATAGCCGATAAACCATATGCCTGAAGGTTCACGATAGACATACATTTGAATATAATTTTGATACCAAAGCCGTGGTAAGCGTTGGATCCAAACCATGAAGCAATTGAGAGGATTATCCCTGATGGTATTCAACGCCAGTCTTTTAAACCGCAGATCGTAATCTTTGAGGCCGATGGTGCCTCGTGTCAGATGAAAACCCAGCTTGCGGTCCCAGGCGATAACCTCTTTTTTCATCTCCGGGCTTTTAAAAATTTTATCCGGGTACTTGCCCCAGCCCTGCCAGTCGCCATTTTCATAGGTACCGTTGAACAGATTGAGGCCCATAGCGCCAACTGAGGTGGGAATCAACTGTTTATAAGTCATGTAGTTGCGCAGCGCCCAGGGAGCAATTACCAGTCCCAGCCCGCAAACTATAGCCGTGGATGTTTTCACCGCTCCCCATATCGCGTGTCGTTGAAGTAAAAAAATAATTCCGACCATGAAAAACGGATATAGAATATATTCCGGCCGGCTGAGGCTCACCAGGCCGCATCCTGCACCAAAGATCAACCAGCAAACGGTCCGTCTCGATTTCAAGGCAATGATACCGGAAATAATAACAACGACTACCAGAAAAGTTGTAATACTCTCGCTCAGCAACATTCGGGTATAAAAAACATTGTAAAAACTGGCGCCGTACAAAACCGCTGCCAAAAAGGCCGGCAAATATCGATCGGGATAAAGCACCCGTACAAGCCAAAATAGCAGCAGGCAGATTATCGCATCAAGAATGGATTGAACGATACGCACGATATCCCAGTTTACTTGCCAGCGGTTTCTTGATTCCGTGGCGGTCCCATCAGCCCATAAGCAGTAAAGCGAAGCTAAAAATACAGGATAGACCGGACCGCGGCTAATAGCCGGTTCGAAATCTACTATCTTGTCCGTCATCGGCCTTCCAAAGGCGCTGCCGTTATCAATTCCAGAATAACCATGGCCTTTGTATAAGTTGTAGGCAATTTTATGATAAAGATAGCTGTCGCCAAACGGCCCGAATCCATTCCGAATCGGCTCAGGCGTAACCAGGATCGGATACAGACGTATAGCCAGCGCGGCTCCGAAAATTAGCAGCATTCCCACTATACGGAGATAATCTAAATTTATCCTAGTTTCTGACGTTCCCCGATGTGAGATTTTTGTCATCGATTCGATTTCAGCACCTCATGTTAAGGGTTAAAAGGACAAAAGTGGGGCGTATCCATTTCAGCACCCAGTCCAGGGCAGGTAAACTATCTGCGGCAAGCCGGCTATTGCCTGGATTTTGCACCCAAATTATTCTTAGTGAAATTCGATGTCACGCTACCCCAAATGACCTTGAGCGATAATTGTTGCTCGAAAATAAATGATATCATATTTTAAGATAATTGTCCTTTGTTGCTAAGAATCCCTCCAAAATTTAGGTATCAAAATTTTATATTTCCTATTGACAAATTTTTTCTTGCAGGCTATAAATTGACCGACCGGTCGGTCATTCTATATCGCATATAATAATATATAAATTTTGATAATATTTTTAAATATCTAGCAATGACCAAATGGTTTTATCGGGAGGTCCTTAGCAACATGACACGCGCTGAACGAACCATTAAAAATAAAGACCGTCTGATTATCGAAGCGGCGGTGGTGGTTTTCGCCCAAAAAGGGTATGCCAGCGCGACAGTGGCGGACATTGCCGCTAGAGCCGGAATTGGAAAAGGCACCATATACGAATATTTTGCCAGTAAAGAAGAACTATTCTTTGCTGTATTCGAGTGGTTTAAGCTGCAGACCGGGGTTGCCGCTAAAGTGAACATTGGTGTCCTGGGAGAATCGGCAAGCAAACGACTTGAAGCGCTCAGTGATGCTATCATGGGTATGTGGGAGGAAATTGAGGATGTGTTTACCTTGACCATAGAATTTTGGGCAGCGTCGTCTTCCTCTCAAATTCGCGATCGAATCAAAAAGGCCTTTCGCAAAATGTACCGTGAATTTCGGGACACTGTCGCGGCCTTGATTCGGGAAGGTATTGAACGAGGTGAATTTCGATCGGATACCGATCCGGATTCATTGGCTGCCGCTTTGGTCGGAGCATGGGATGCCCTATTCCTGCAAGCATGGTTTGATCGAAGTTTTGATCCATTGACAACATCCAAAAATTTTCTGAAAGTTATTATAAATGGCTTGTCCAGGCCGTAAGCCGATCGTGATTCGTATTTTGATTTTCTGATTGTCTATCAAATAAATCACTTTTCTATAACTATAATAAAGCAACCGTCGGGATACTTTGACCCAATCATCCGGGAGTGGATAATGTTGAGCAGAAAAACCATCGTGTTTGGCCTTGTTTTGTCAATGATTCTGCTGAAAAGTCCCCTTGCTCACAGTGACGATGCCCGTTCGCTCGTCGAAAACAGTTTTAATTATATGCGTGGGAGAGCCTCGATTGCAACGGTGGTTATGACGGTTCATCGTCCTGATTGGGAACGGAAAATGACGATTAAAGCCTGGACCCGGGGTCAGAAGGACAGCCTGTTTTATATTGATGCACCGGCCAAAGATCACGGCAACGGCACGTTGAAGAAAGGACGGGAAATGTGGATGTATAATCCCAAGATCAGCCGGGTTATAAAAGTGCCCCCCTCGATGATGTCCCAATCCTGGATGGGCTCGGATTTTTCCAACAACGATCTGGCAAAAAGCGATAGCCTGCTCACAGACTACACCCACTCTATCGTCGGAACTGAAGCGCATGATGGCAAAAAAGTATATCTTATTAAATCCATGCCCAAACCGAATGCGCCGGTTGTCTGGGGCATGCAAAAGCAAAAAGTCCGCGAGGACCTCATCTGGCTTAGCCAGATATTTTTCGACGAAGATCTTAATCCCGTAAAAGCAATCACAATGCTTGAAATTCAAATGCTGGGCGGGAAACTGTATCCAAAAACCTGGCGCGTGCATAAATCCGGTCAAGCAACGAAGTACACTCAACTGACCTATAAACGCTTGACCTTTAAAAACAGCCTACCCGACAGCTTATTTACCCTGTCAAGCCTGCAAAAAGCCAGGAGGTAATGGATTGTCCATCGATACGAAAATGGCCTGGCGCAACATCTGGCGCAATACGCGTCGCACCGTCCTCACCATCAGTGCCATCGCGTTCGCCAGCCTGCTGCTGGTATTTATGCTGTCGTTTCAATTCGGCAGTTATGAGACCATGATCAACACTTCGGTCAAGATCCAGACCGGTCATTTACAAATCCAGGCCGACGATTACCAGGAGAAAAAAAACATCCGTTCGGTTGTTTCAAATCCCGCAGATCTCGGGATTCTTCTTGATGAAATCCCGCAAGTCGAATCCTACACGTTGCGCGGGCAGGCCTTTTCGTTGGTATCCTCTAGAGAAAGAACCTATGGCGTGCTCGTAACCGGTGTCGACCCGGCACGTGAAGCCAGAGTATCCAGGTTGAAATCCCTTATTCGCCGTGGAACGTATTTGTCCGCCGGTGACATTGACCAGGCTCTGGTGGGAAATATTATAGCCAGAAACCTGCGCATTGACATTGGCGATGAATTGACAATCCTGGGGCAGGCACGCGATGGTTCCATCGCCGCCACAGTCGCCAGGGTCAAAGGAATCTACAGCTCCGGCATCGATGACTTTGATCGAGCGACCATTCAGATACCCCTGGGCACGTTTCAGGAACTTTACAGCATGCAAGGGGCCGTCCACGAAGTGGTGATAATTGCTGCCTCACTGGCCGATGTCGATGATATAAAAGCCGGTATAAAAACTGCGCTTCCTGCCGTCAAGAGCAAGCGGCAACTGACTGTGTTGGACTGGAATGAACTCATGCCGGGGCTGTGCCAGAGTATTGAAATGGATCTGATCAGTGGACTTATTTTCTACTTGCTATTAGTACTGGTCGTCGCCTTTAGCATACTGAATACATTCTTGATGGCAATTTTTGAGCGAACCCGAGAATTCGGAGTTCTGATGGCGCTGGGCACGACACCCGGCCGGCTGACCAAGGTGTTGTTGATTGAATCCATGGCCATGACGCTGCTGGGTATTGTTGCCGGTATTACGATCGGAAGTCTGATAACCTTGTATTTTCAAACCCATGGATTCGATATTTCCGGTGCATCCGAACTTTTGAGTCAATTCGGCATCAGCGGTCGCATCTATCCCAAACTGACCTGGCTTTCAGCTATCAGCGGACCTCTGGCGGTGCTGGTCATCACATTTTTAGCGGCCCTCTATCCCGCGTTGAGAGTACAACGGATGCATCCGGTGGAGGCAATGAGGGCCGTGTAAAGAATTCGGAAGTCGGAATGTGGCATGCGGAAGCCGGAAGAATGTGGAATGGAATCGATCTAATTTTCAATTTTAGGCATTTATAATTATGTATCTCCAATTGGCCTGGCGAAACATTTGGCGCAACTCGCGGCGCACTGCCATCATTTTGATTGCCGTCGTTATCGGCGTGTGGAGCATGATTATTTTAGGCTCGCTGATGCGGGGCATCGCTGTCGGGATGGTTAAAAACGGGATTGCGACCCTCATCGGGCATATCCAAATTCACCAAAAAGGCTATCGGAACGATCCGGCCATCGAAAACAGTATCATGGATCCGTCTGCAGTGAACAATGTCTTACACCGCGTGCTGGCCGATCGTGCCCAATGGACCGAACGGGTGCGGGTGAATGCCGTGGCCAGCAATGCCCACCAGTCAACCGCGGTGACACTGGTCGGCATTGACCCGGAACCTGAAGCAAACATTTCCTTTATCGGTACGGCGGTCACCCGCGGACATTTCCTTACCGCGGATGATCGCAACGGTATTCTTGTGGGCGACGCTCTGCTGGATAAATTAGAAACGAAACTTGGCCGTAAACTGGTATTAATGTCCCAGGACACTGACCAGGAAATCGCCTCCCGGGCCTTTCGCATTGTCGGAACATTTCAGGCGGAAATGGAATCCACCGAGAAGCAGTTTGTTTTTGTCTTGCGGCAGACGAGCCAAAAAATGCTTAAAATGGACAAAGGAATTTCGGAGATTTCGATTCTTTTACCGGAAACATCAGATATTCAGAAGGTCTACGAACAATTAATATCTGCCTTGCCTTCCGAACATTTGGAGGTTCACAGCTGGCAAGAATTGATGCCTTTTCAGACGGCTTATCTCAGGATACTCGATGGGTTTATGTATATCTGGTATTTGGTGGTGTTTGTTGCCATGGGGTTCGGTATTGTCAATACGACGTTAATGGCCGTGTACGAGCGCATGCGCGAATTTGGGCTGCTAAAGGCTCTGGGGATGAAACCCTGGTGGATTTTGCGAGAAGTCCTGACCGAATCATTGCTGCTGTTGATAACCGGCATGATCATTGGAAACATATTGGGGTTTTTAACCATATATGCGTTATCGAGCAGCGGAATCGATCTTTCAGCCCTGGCAGCCGGAGTCGAATATGCCGGAATGACCCGGGTTATCTACCCGGCGATCAATATTAAAGATATTGCTGTGGCCAACCTCGTGGTCATGCTTCTCGGACTGCTGGTAAGCGTATATCCTGCTGTGAAGGCTGCCAGATTCACGCCGGTGGAGGCGTTGATCCATACTTAATGAAAATGCCTAAAGTGACTAAATTGCCTAAAATGCCTAAAATTAATGAATTCTCTCTGTTTAATTTACAAAGAATCGCAAATTACTTATTCAGTTAGATTCAGCGCCTATGCTAGGAGTATAAAATGAGTATCGTCGAATGCATGGATGTGAGCAAGACTTACCACCAGGGACAGATCGAAATTCATGCGCTTAAAAACGTCAATTTATCGATCACCAAAGGAGAATTCGTGGCCGTGGCCGGACCGTCAGGCTCCGGGAAAACGACCCTGTTAAATCTGGTCGGTGGATTGGATCGGATTGATGCGGGCAGTATTGTTGTCGACGGCAAGGCCTTTGATCAAATGTCACAATCGCAGCTGGCTAATTTAAGATTGCACAAGGTGGGATTCGTTTTTCAGGCCTACAACCTGATACCGGTCTTATCTGCCGCAGAAAATGTCGAATTTGTCATGTTGCTCCAAGGTATTCCCGCCAACGAACGCCGCGCAAAAGCTGAGGCGATTCTGGATGATGTCGGCCTGGAGGGCAAATACGATCGACGACCGGCCGAGCTATCCGGTGGACAGCAGCAGCGTGTCGCCGTGGCCAGGGCGATTGTCTCCAATCCTTCCATCGTGCTGGCCGATGAGCCGACCGCCAATCTGGATTCCAAAACCGGAAACGGTCTGTTGGAAATGATGACGCAAATGAATATAGAAAAAAGGGTAACATTTATTTTTTCAACCCACGATAAAATGGTGATGGATTACGCCAGGCGGCTGGTACGGATCCGGGATGGCACTATCGAAGATGATCAGGTCAAGTAAATTTGAACTTATTGGGTTGACAGGGTTGAGCAGGAACCCGTTTTTTAACAACGGACATTAAGCATTTCGCTAATCGTATGTGTCGCTGCCAATTGAATAGACAATGGATTCGAACTTATTTATTCATCGTCGCGATCATCGGTTTTCAATCTGGGCCGATTTTAGCTCAAACCCTATCACCCACTCACGCACCCCCCTCCCCTTCGGATCACTCTGGAGATTCATCATACTGGAGCAAAATCGATACTCACTGGGGGGGGCGGTTAAAAACGAGCGGCAGAGTTGCTCAAACCGATGATGACACGATTTTCGAGCCGCTGGGAACTGGAACCTATTGGGACGGCAGCTTCAACTTTCGACTCATCAATGAAACATTTTTTTCAGATTCGGTATTCACGGATATCGCGTATGAGCTAATCGGCGCCGGCGGGGATACCGTCCGCAACACAAATGAATTAAAAGAATTATTTCCCAATCTGCCCGCCAATGTCTTTTTTTTCGGCACTCCCTTAAATGACGATCGGCGGTTGATGGACCTTAGCGATACAATCGTTGATGAGGACAGTTATTTCCTGGTTCAACGGTTGGATCGGCTAGCCTTGGCGTTGATGCCGCCATGGGGTTCGATAAAGATCGGTCGTCAGGCGATCACCTGGGGCAACGGCTTTGTCTTCAATCCCTTTGATTTATTCAATCCCTTTCCCCCGACTGCCATCGATCGTGATTACAAAGTTGGTGACGACATGATTAATGTTCAGGCGTCAATACCAGAAATCGGTGATTTGCAGGGTCTTTATGTTGCCAGGCGGGATCCGGATACCGATAGCGTGACAATGGATCAGGCATCTTTGGCTGGCAAGCTGCATGTTGCCGCCGGCACCATCGAGTTTGAACTGATGGCTGCCAAACATTTCGAAGACTATGTCGCTGGTGGCGGCGCTGCGGGATATGTCGGCGATGCCGCCTGGCGCGTGGACGGAACCTGGACATTTCTGGATGACGACGACGACTACCTTTCCCTCGTGGCGAACATGGATTACTCGTGGATTTGGGTTGATAAAAATTTTTACGGATTTATCGAATATTATTTCAACGGACTTGGCGAAGACGATTATCAGGATGCCGTGCTGGATCCGGCAATTGCCGAACGCGTGGCCCGGGGCGAGTTGTTTGCGCTGGGTCGCAATTATTTAAGCGGCCATGTTCAAATAGAATTACATCCTTTATTCAAGATCTTCTTTACTGCGATTAATAACATTGAAGACCCGTCGGGGATACTCCAACCTTATGCCACGTGGGATATTACCCAGAACCTGCAATTGACCGGCGGCGTGAATATCTCCTACGGGGCAAAGGACACCGAATACGGCGGATTTACCCTGCCCGGCAGCGACATTCGCACCAAATCTCCGGATAATGCGTATCTTTGGTTTTTCTATTATTTTTAAATACCTTATAATTCAGCCGCCGGAAAGTGGACAAAAAGCAGGGTGCTTGATATAATAGATTAAACGATCCTATCAAAGATTCAATCCTATTTAATCCTTGCGAAAATCAGGAATCAATGCTGCAAATCTCAAAGAGCTTTTAGGCTTTGGCAGCTACGGCGTATTAATGGAGTTAGAATGACACTGAAACGATATCCTTTGCTGCAACAGATGATCGATGACATGGGCCAACAGTCAAGCTTATATAAGCCAACCCAGTTTTGGCAAATTTGTTCTGCTAGACTTATCGAAGATCTGAACAAAAGTAGGATTGAAAAATTCAGATCTTTACCATCATCGCTAAGTTTTTTTGTCCCTACATATTCTTACCCCAATTATTATATGGATCCGAAACGGTTTGAACCGGTAAAAAATACATTATGGCCATTAATTGAGCAAAATAAACTGTTTATGATGCGATTTGAGAATCTTATTGCCGGCAAGATCCATGCGTTTGCTGATTATAGAACTTTTCTGGCAAGCAGTACGGATTCATCACCTTATACTGACCTGATTTCAGAGAGCAATGTTGGTGAACCGATAGAACAATTTCTATTTGACGGTCGAAAATTTTCCAGATCCTTTTTGAATTATCTTTTGGGCATCAATTTTATTAAAAAGAATACTCCTACCGATAAGATTAAGACCGTAATGGAAATAGGCGGCGGCTTTGGGACATTGGGTGAAATTTTGCTTGGAGATAAAAGGAATGAATGTTTTTATATAAATGCAGATATCCCACCATTGGCATATGTGTCTGATTATTATCTTAAAATTCTATTTGGTGATGAAAACATTTGTGGCTATGGAGAATTGAAAGGTGATGAATCACTAGACATAGATGACCTTAAAGAAAGATATAAAGCTCTTAGCTTATGTTCCTGGCAAGTTCCTAAACTACAGGGCAAAATAGACTTATTTGTGAATTTTATTTCATTTCAAGAAATGGAACCAGACATTGTCGAAAATTATTGTGAAAATATCAGAAGGTTGAAACCGGAATTTATTTTACTAAGGAATTTAAAAGAAGGAAAAAAGAAAAAAGACAAAAAAAATCCAATCGGGGTTACCGATCCTATTTTAGGCAGAGATTACAATAATTATTTTCCTGAGTATGAATTGATGGATGCAAATACAACCGTGTTTGGCTATGAAACTGAAGATGGTTTTCACTCTGAATTAAGGCTTTATAAACTCTCTGATTAATTAATAGGTTCGTTCTTGAAATTATCAATGACATCGAAATATTTAATTTACAAGTTTTATAATTAATTGAGAAAAGGTTTATTAATGAATAAAATAAAGAATTCTGTGACAGCTTCTCCTGAACCTGAAGTCATTCTTATAAGACCATCTATTCAAGACTGGGGTATTCAATCCTATATGCGATCAATTACAATACCGCATGGCATATTGACTCTGGCAGCACATTTGATTTCAAAGGGTATTACCGTTGCCCTGATAGATGAAGCCGCTGAGCAAGATCCAGACAACAAACTGAGGCAGTATCTAAAAAAACGCACACCGGTTTGTGTGGGAATATCAGCTATCTCCGGAAAACAGATTGAAAATGGTATTCGTTTCTCTTCTATCGTCCGCGGGTTTGATCAGAATATCCCTATTGTTTGGGGAGGCTCTCATCCCACAATATTGCCCGAGATGACAGCCCGGGATCCACTCGTTGATATCGTTGTTTACGGTGAAGGGGATCTTTCCTTCCCTGAATTGGTTCAAAGACTTATAATGAATAAGAGTTTCGAAGACATCAATGGCCTTTGTTTTGCAAATGACGCTAATAAGTTAATTAAAACTAATCCGGCACCTGAATATAATATAAACGAAATACCCGACCTTCCCTATCATCTTCTGAAAATGGAAAAATATATCCTGGGGAAAAAGAAAAAATACATCACACGGTATTTTGAAGTCGTCTCTTCGAAAGGCTGTTCTTTTAAATGCTCATTTTGTTACAACTCTATCAAACAGACAAAATATTCTAAAAAAAATCTTGATAAGATTATGAATGATATTAGATTCCTCGTCGACAATTATAATATTGACGGCTTAAGTTTTATGGACGAAAACTTCACAATTGATCAAAAGAGAATAATCGATATTTGTCTGCAGTTAATAAAAATGAATATTAAACTTCATATAAGAGCCGGCGGCAGAGTTGATCTGTTTTCAAAATTTGATAATGAGACAATTGAGATTATGAAAAAAGCAGGATTCTATCATTTTGCTTTTGGGATTGAATCTGGCTCGCCAAAAACGCTTGAGATGATGAATAAAAAGATAACATTAGACCAAATTTATCAAGTAATTGAAACAATAAATAAGAACGGGTTTATGGCAACCTATAATTTTATGGGCGGTATCCCCCATGAGACAATTGCTGAATATAAAAAAACATTAAAACTGATATACAATATTTTCCAAAACAGCAGACATATAATTTTTCCGATTATGGGTCCCAGCTATTACACACCTTTCCCGGGGACAGTTCTTTTTGATCAAGCTGTTGAAACCGGGCACATACCACCTGACAATTTAGGCGACTGGTCAAATGTGGCATATATCAATAAAGATGTTGATATGCCATGGATATCCGATGAATTTAAAGCGCTAATGGTGAAAAGCCGTCAAGTAATCGTAGAAATCAACAAAAAATTCACAGGATATGATGCTTCTATTACCGATGCTGATCTGTTTCCACTAAAAGAACTTTTTTGATAGATGCTTGTACATGCTGATGCAATGATTTTATGTGGTTATCCGGAAAGGCCAAGTTAAAAGTTGACCGTCACATGTGGCGATGGAGAAAAAATGCCGAATGAGAAAATATTTATTTCAGGCGCATCCGCCAGAAATTTTATAACAGCCCTCATTATCGTTAGCGTTATTGCAGTCGGGCTTTACCTCCGGATTGAGATGGCGAATAAAACCGTGGTTTTTAAACCCATCATGAAGGATGCAGCAGAATATTATCATTACGCTTATAATTTGGAAAAATATGGTGTCTATTCACGGCAAGGCCCGAGTCAAATTGAAGAGTTCATCCCCGAGCCGGATGCTCGCAGAACCCCGGGCTATTCCCTGTTTTTATTGCCTTTTATCAAGATTTCCCCACTGCAAAAAATGGTCGGTTTCGTTGTTGTCAGCCAGGCCATCATCAGTTCATTGACCATTTTTATTGCATTCATTTTCTTCAGAACCTTTCTAAATTGCCCATGGGCTTTGGGCGGTGCATTTCTGGTGGCCATCAGCCCTCACCTGGTTGCGTTCAATATTTATGTGCTCAGCGAATCGTTATTTACTTTTTTTTTGACGCTGCTTGGCTGGGCCATGTCAGCCGTTGCCCAAAATAAAGGCCGACTGCATGCCCTGATTGCAGGTCTTATCTTGGGGATATCATTACTGATTCGTCCAACCATGCTGTATTTTATCGCCTTTCTTATTCCAGTATTTTTTATTTTTTTTCAAAATAAAAAGGCATGGGTGTTGGCAGTGTTTTTGATAGTCGGCTTTAGCGCAACGTATGGTCCGTGGGTGCTGCGGAACAAGCTGGTCAATCCTAGTAAAAGTAGGTTGGCCCTTGTAACAATCCATAAGGGTATGTATCCGAACCTGATCTATAATAACGATTTCAAAACGTATGGTTTCCCGAACCATTTCGATCCGCAATGGACAAAGCGTCGGGACATGCCATCTGTTCTTAAAGAAATATTTCGTCGTTTTAGCAGTGAACCTTTAAAATATCTGTACTGGTACACGATTGGCAAACCAACTATGTTTTTTTCATGGGATATGATTGTTGGCATGGGAGATATATTTATATATCCGGTATCTACTTCTCCTTACCATCACCACAACGGTTTTTTCGGTTTGACCCATCAACTAATGAAATCGCTACACGGACTATTAACCGTAATCGCTCTGGCGACTTCGATATTTATCTGGTTTCCGGGGACTAGCAGACTGCTTGCGAAAGAGGGTTTAATTGTCGCCAGATTTATTTCTTTGATAATGATATATTTTATCCTGGTCCATATTGTCGGCACCCCTTTACCCCGTTATTCCGTTCCTTTACGGCCCTTTATCTATGGATTATCCATTTTGGGGATTCGCCTTATCGTAACAGAAGGCTTGAAATACAGCCAAATAATACAAAGAAAAAAAATATATTGATAATTTAGGAGATGCAATTGTGACGTATTCTGATGCTAGATCAGGATTGAGTATTGTCGTTCCGGTCTACAATGAAAATGGGGTCGCCAAAGATGTTTTAGATAAGCTCATCTCAGCACTGAATAGTTTAGAAGCCCCAGTGGAACTAATCGTGGTCGATGATGGTTCTACAGACGGTACTTCTGAAATCCTAGGTTCATTGTCGGAGCAAATAACGCTGATCAGACATGATTGTAACCGGGGATATGGGGCAGCGTTAAAAACCGGAATACGCCAAGCAAACTATTCAATTATAGCCATTACCGACTTAGATGGTACCTATCCACACGAAAATTTCTCAAAATTGTTGTCAGGCATGCAATCTAGCGATATGGTTGTTGGCTCAAGAACTGGCTCAAAAGTACACATCCCATTAATCAGGAGACCAGCCAAATGGCTGTTAAATAAACTCGCCAATTACCTAACACAGATGGAAATTCCAGATCTAAACTCTGGCTTTAGAGCATTTCGTAAAGAGATTGTAGAAAAATATATTCACATTCTTCCGAACCGTTTTTCATTCACGACAACCATAAGCTTGGTTTTGATATCAGAAGGCTACAGAATTCAATATATACCGATTAATTACAATAAGCGTGAAGGCTGTTCAAAGGTCAAGCCAAAAGATGCACTTGGATTTTTGATACTTATTATCCGTACAATTACATACTTCAACCCTTTGCGATTCTTTATGCCATTTTCAGTAGTTCTCTTTGTCTTGGGCATCTGCAGGCTCAGCTATGATGTTTTCTACCTGTATAATCTGACTGATTCTACAATTCTGTTATTCCTTTTTGCTCTGCAAGTTTCCCTGATCGGTATTGTCGCAGACCTGATCGTTAAGCGAAACAGGCGATGACCTTGTGGCGGTTATATTAACGATGTGGTTTTTGCCGTTCAGCCGCCTATTCCGGTCAAAATTTTAACCATCCAAGAAGGAGCCGGCTATTGTCATCCCATCAATATTCTGAATCTGAAAGCAAGCATGAGACCAGAGATCGCAGGTTATTCAATCGAATTGCTACCAATTATTTGATGAAAGACATTCTGCCATCGAGCCGTATTGCTAGAAAATGTCGTTTGGAGCAAACGATGAAGGTGGCAACGATAAATGGTGATATAAGTTTACTGGAAGTCGGCTGCGGAGCAGGGTTTTCGGTGGATTATTTAGGTGGGAAATTCTATGAATATTGCGGTTTAGATTATTCTGAAGACTTGATAAAATATGCGAGAGCCTTCCATTCCGGCGAAAGAATTACATTTTATAATATTAACTTGAAAAATTTTAAAACCGAGAGGCGATTCGATGTTATATTACTTATCGGTGTGCTCCATCATTTAACTGATTCGTATACAATGCTGCGGTATATGGTTAATCTATTGAAACCAGGCGGATGGATTGTGGCAAATGAACCTCAAGCAGGGAATCCACTCATTCGATTGGCACGATCTATCAGAAAAAGAATTGACCCACAATATTCACATGAGCAACAAGAATTTAAAATTGTTCAGCTATGCAATATATTTGAGTGCGCGGGTTTAATAGAAATCAGATTTGTTCCCCAAGGCATACTATCTACTCCTTTTGCTGAGGTTAAAATGCCATTTCAAAAATTTACCCAGGCAATCGCAACGTTAGCGTGCCTTTTTGATAAGGTGATTGAGAAAAATTTCAGCTCTAAAATCTCCAAGCTAACTTGGAATGTTGCTGCCGCAGGTCAAAAACCCTCCTTTCCGCTTTAATGGCTTTTGCGATTGGAAAAGGGCATAATCGTTATAATTGGGTCGTTTGTAATATGAAGTTTAAACTTTTGCACTCCTGACTGCAATTCCAAGCCACAACGGACAACCAACTGCGGACATCCCAATTGAGTGCTTTTACCCAATTGGGGATTAGTCATAATACTCCAGCCCCAGGTGTGTAATCAAATCTTCTCCCATCATATGCCGCAATGTATTTTTCAACTTTTTTAGCTGGATGAATAAATCATGTTCAGGATATAAATTCTCGGCCACCATGGGAGATTTAAAATAAAATGAGAGCCATTCCTGGATACCGTGCATACCGGCGCGAGCTGCCAGATCCATGAACAGGGCCAGATCAAGTACCAAGGGCGCAGCCAGAATGCTATCACGACACAGAAAATCCACTTTAACCTGCATCGGGTATCCCAGCCAACCGAATATATCGATATTGTCCCAGCCCTCTTTATTATCGCCTCTAGGAGGGTAATAATTGATTCTGACCTTGTGGTAAAAATCTTTGTATAGCTCCGGGTACAGCTCCGGCTGCAGAATATATTCCAACGCCCCAAGTTTGCTGACTTCCTTGGACTTAAACGAGTCCGGGTCATCCAGTACCTCACCGTCCCGGTTGCCAAGGATATTGGTGGAAAACCAGCCGGATACTCCCAGCAGGCGCGATTTAAAACCCGGAGCCAATATCGTCTTCATCAAGGTCTGGCCGGTCTTAAAATCCTTACCGCTAAGCGGGACATTGTTTTTTTTGGCCAATTCTGTCATGGCCGGGATATCAACGGTAAGATTCGGCGCCCCGTTGGCGAAAGGAATTTTTTCTGACAACGCGGCATAGGCATAAATCATACTGGGCGCAATGGCCGGATCATTATTCTTGAGACCTTTTTCAAAGGCTTCAAGGCTTTCGTGCACAGGACTGGATTCGATGTAGACTTCCGTGCTGCCGCACCAAATCATGACCGCTCGACTGATATCGTGCTCAGATCTAAAATTTCGAATATCCTGCCGCAGTTGATCGGCAAGATCCATTTTGGTTTTGCCGGTTTTTATATGCGTCCCGTTGAGTCGCTTAACATAACTCTGATCAAAAACGGCCGGCAGCGGCTTCAAGCTTTTTAATTCAGAGCGAATCATGTCCAACGTCTTGTTATCAAGGACGCCGGCGTTAATCGCTGCCGCGTACATGTCATCATCAAATATGTCCCATCCGCCAAAGACCATGTCCTCAAGATCGGACAAGGGGACAAATTCCTTGATCGTCGGCACACGCTTATCCGTGCGTTTACCGAGTCTTATCGTCCCCATCTGGGTAAGGGAGCCGATGGGCTTACCATAGCCTTTTCGGACGGCCTGCACACCGGCCATAAAAGTCGTTGCAACAGCACCCATGCCGGGTATCAATACGCCAAGTTTGCCTGATGCGTTCAAAATTTTGACGCCTTTTTCCATATTGACCCTCTCCTCAAAAAAAAATTATTTAATCAACATGTTATCAGTCAATCATTCCTTCCAACAGACTCTAAGCATCCGTAAAAGGACAATCTATTGACAGCGGTAAAACAGAACTTCCGAAGTGCAAGTCCTTCAACTTAAATCGTTCAGTTTTTTAGGCTGCACACTAGATAGTACATCTATCCATAGAGATGCAACCTGAGACGTATAAATGATTATTTAGCTGAGGAGGAGCAAGATTTTAAATATATTAAATCATAGCCGATTTGCAACTCTTATCTTCCGTTTAAGGTTGATTAGGCGATACAATTAATCAAATGGCCGGTCTGCTAACCGGAAGTCTGCAAATAATCATGGTCCATTTTTTGCATGTAGAATTAGTTGACATAGAAAAAAATTGCAGGTATAATGTACAGAAATTCTACTCAATAAAGATCTTATTTTGAATAATTTATTATCAGGACTGATAACGTCAAAAACTCGGGTTAAGCTACTGATGCGTTTCTTTTTTAATCCGGAAACGCGGTCATATTTAAGGGAGCTGGCCAATGAGTTCAATGTATCGACCAATGCCGTTCGGGAAGAACTCAATCAGCTGAAGAAAACCGACCTGCTTAAATCCGAAAAAAACGGTCGGCAAGTGTTCTACAAAGCCAACACCAGTCATGCTCTCTTTCCAGAGCTTAAATCCATGGTCAGCAAGGTAATGGGAATCGACCAGGTCATCGACAGTATTATGCAGCGCCTGGGCAATCTCGAAAGCGCCTATTTAATTGATGACTATGCCGAGGGCAAAGACACAGGTATCATCGATATCATCTTGGTTGGAAATATCGATCAGTATCACCTTAATGATTTGAGCAGAAAAACTGAACGATATATAAACCGCAAAATACGTTCTTTAGTACTAAGTAATGAGGAATACGAATCGTTTTTGCCCGACCTTGAGCGAAGACCACGCGTTTTGATTTGGGAAGCGAACAAAAGAAAAATGAGTTTGATCAAACATGGCAGGGAAGATAAGAATGTTAAATGATAAAAGTATACTCATCACCGGCGGCACAGGATCTTTAGGAAAAAAGATTACCGAGATTGTTTTGAATAAATACAAGCCCAGGAAGCTTATTATTTTCA
Source organism: Olavius sp. associated proteobacterium Delta 1 (assembly GCA_902749685.1). Lineage (GTDB taxonomy): Bacteria > Desulfobacterota > Desulfobacteria > Desulfobacterales > JAFDCJ01 > JAFDCJ01. Next base: position 128,370 of record CACVKW010000871.1, read on the forward strand.
GCCGTGATGAGCTCAAACAATTTGAGATGTCCCAGGTATACTCGACAGAAAAATATTCTTGTGTTCGATATTTTATCGGTGATGTCCGTGATAAGGAAAGACTATACCGGGCGCTTCAAGGTATTGACTACATCATTCATGCCGCGGCACTCAAACAGGTTCCGGCCGCCGAATATAATCCTTTTGAAGCCGTTAAAACCAATGTTTTAGGCGCACAAAATGTGATTGATGCTGCCATTGATCAAAAAATCGAGCGCGTCATCGCGCTGAGCACGGACAAGGCGGCCAACCCTATCAATCTTTACGGTGCGACAAAATTGTGTTCTGATAAACTCTTTGTCGCCGGAAATTCCTATGTCGGTCGTTATGAAACCCGCTTTTCAGTCGTGCGTTACGGTAATGTTGTCGGTAGTCGCGGCAGTGTGATTCCGTTTTTCAAAAAATGTGTTCAAAACGGGGTTCTGCCAATTACTGATCCACGTATGACCCGGTTTTGGATTACTTTGGAGCAAGGCGCAAATTTTGTGCTCAAATGTCTGCAGCAGATGGTCGGGGGTGAAATTTTTGTGCCCAAAATACCAAGTATGAACATCATGGATCTTGTCAAAATTATCGGTCCGAAATGCAAGACAGAAATCGTGGGTATACGCCCCGGGGAAAAACTCCACGAAGTAATGATACCGCGGGATGAGGCCCAAAATACATTGGAATATGAAAATTTCTATCTGATTAAACCGGCTTTTAAATTTTTCAAAAGACGGTTTTGTGAGGATGGTGGCAAGAAAGTGGCGGAAGACTTTGAATATAATTCCGGTACCAATACCTGGTGGCTGACCGTTGATGATATGAAAACGATGGTTTAATGCAATGATACCATACGGCAAACAATTCGTTCAAGAAGACGACATTCAGGCAGTAATTGAGGTCTTGCGATCCGATTGGTTGACGACCGGTCCAAAAGTCACCGAGTTTGAAAAACTCGTCGCAGAATATGTAGAAGCGAAACATGCGGTCGCGGTCTCCAGTGGAACGGCTGCGTTGCATTGTGCCATGTATGCCGCTGGTGTAAGCCCTGGTGATGAGGTCATCGCACCTCCGATTACCTTTGCGGCAACAACCAACGCCGTGATTTACCAGGGCGGCACCCCTGTATTTGTTGATGTCGATCCGAATACCCTTCTGCTGGATCCTGTAAAGGTTGAAGAAAAAATTTCCTGCAAAACCAAAGCCATTATTGCTGTCGATTATACCGGACACCCCTGCAACTATGATGCGTTGAAAAGGATTGCCGATCGGCACGGTATTTTCCTCATCGCCGATGCTTGCCATTCTTTAGGGGCTAAATTTAAGGGTAAAAAAGCCGGAACTCTTGCCGACATGACCGTATTCAGTTTCCATCCCGTCAAACACATCACCACGGGTGAAGGGGGGATGATTGTCACCAGCAACCTGGCGCTGGCGAAACGTATTCAGCAGTTTCGCAACCACGGTATCGATTCAGATTATCGCCAACGCGAACGGGAAGGATCCTGGTATTATCATATGGTAGATTTGGGTTACAACTACCGTATTTCAGATATACAGTGCGCCCTCGGCATCACCCAGCTTAAAAAGCTACCGGCCTTTTTGAAGCGCAGGAGAGAAATTGCTGGGTACTATGACAAATGTTTGCTAGGTATGAAGTCAATCAGGCCACTCAGCGTAAGCAATGACGTAACCCATGCTTATCACCTGTACGTGGTGCGAATCGATTTCAAATCTCTGGGTAAGCAGCGCACTACGCTATTTCAACAACTGCGCGAAAAAGAAATTGGTGTCAATGTTCATTACATTCCCGTGCATTTGCATCCCTACTACAGGAGAAAACTTGGCACCGGCCGAGGACTTTGTCCGATCGCAGAAACAGCTTATGAGGAAATTATTTCATTGCCTATCTTTCCGGCGCTCGATGAAAACAAGATGAATCAATGCATCGATGCTCTGATTTTGTCATGCGCTTGAAAGGGTGAAATATTAGAGATGAGGCGGTTTTTTGCAAATAGGAAATAGCTATTATGCCCGATAAAATAGTTGCCATCATACCCGCTCGCGGTGAGAGCAAAAGAATACCGAAAAAGAATATCAAATCCTTTGCAGGTCAACCGATCATCGCCTATTCCATCAAGGCCGCTTTAGCAACCGGTCTATTTGATCGGATTATTGTATCCACGGATTCACAGGAAATTGCGCAAGTTGCCAGAAATTGGGGCGCAGAAGTACCATTTGTAAGACCGGCCGAACTTGCAGACGACTACACCGGCACAGCCAAAGTGATTCTCCACGCTCTGAATTGGCTAGGCAAGCATTATGAGAACGTCGGCACACTTTGTTGCATTTATCCAACCGCACCCTTCATTCAGCCTGAAGCCATTCAGAAAGGTTATGAACTTCTTAAAGTTCGCGGCTTAACCTCAGTATATTCCGTGACGACCTTTCCCGCCCCCATTTTTCGAGCTCTAAAAATAAACGAAACCGGCAGACTGGAGATGATATGGCCCGAAAATTTAGATACGCGTTCACAGGACCTGCCTGAAGCCTATCATGACGCCGGGCAGTTCTATTGGGCAGATGCAAAAATATATCGCAAAATAAAACGATTTCATTCAGATAACGCAATGCCGGTCGTGATTCCACGTTATCTTGTGCATGACATTGATACTCCGGAGGATTGGGAAACGGCCGAAAAACATTATTTTACAATCCACGGGGCAAGAATAAGCGTTTGAATCCCGTGTTTTGTTCAAACAGCGTTGCTAATAAAAAAATTACGGCAAATAATTTATTGCGTGTCGATCGATGGGAAGATTTTTATTTAGATGTGATATTTCACCTCAAATTGGCGCTGGGCATCTTCGCCGGTGCATGGCGTTAGCAAGGGAATTCAAAGCACTCGGTGCCTCGGTGATATTCGTCCTGAGAACCCGGCGCACCATTGAGGCCAAGGAGCTCGAATCCATCTGTGATGGATTAACACTGCTGGATTGGTCCCTGACGCCTGAAGAGGATGCCCAAGAAGTTGTGCGGCTTTGTCGACAAAATCAAATCGATGCCGCTGTTGTCGACCACTATCATGCTAATGCGGAATATCAACAACCCCTTTATAATTCAGGCGTGCGCTGGTTACAATTCGACGGGTGCATCCAAAAACAACTCTGGGCGGATTGGGTAATTAACCCCAGCCTGGCGTCCAAGGAATGTGATTATTCGTCAGCTAGGCAAAGAAAAGAGACACGATTTTTGCTTGGTCCGAAATACGCCTTTCTCAGAGGAGAATTTGCGCAATGGCAGCCAAAAGCAAATTTTCGAAAAGAGGTCAAAAAAGTTCTTCTCACATTCGGTGGCGGGGATGATAAAGGCGCCACGGTATTTTCATTGGATGCAATTAAGTCTTTGGATCCCAGCATCGAACGCGTCATATTGGCAAGCTCTGCGAATGCCTCAATTCCGGATATCCAAAAATGGATGGCGAAAAATCCAACGATTTATGCGACACTGCTTATCGACGACACCGAAATCGCCCGCAACATGGCCGAGGCAGATCTCGCGATTACCGCCGGCGGCATGACAACCTTTGAGACGGCCGCCATGGGTCTGCCGACGCTGATGATTCAAATTGCTGAAAATCAGCGGCGAAATGCCAGGGGATGGCACAAGGAAGGTATCGCTGTGGATCTCGGCCCGATAAATGCGCTTGAACCTGTCTTTTTGCAGCGTCAGGTAAAAAAAATGATGCAGGATGAAAAGCGCCGGGAGAAAGTGTCATACTCCGCAAAGGCGTTAGTCGATTGTTTGGGAGCCCGACGAGTGGCTCAAGACCTATTGGCGTCATAAATAAATCAAAAACGGTATGACATCTTCAACTTTTGGTCAAAATGGATATTGAACCCTGCATGTGTTTCCGATGAAAGATCATGAAATGGACATTAATATCCCATTTTATTATTTGGGATCAAGAGATTACGTAAATGGTTTAACTATTTTCGAAGAATCACTACAGGCGTTTCTAAGCGTAGATGGCCGTGCATCACGGTCTATAAGAAGAATTAGCCGATTCAATGTCCATAAATTTATCAGAAACAGCTGCCGTCTAAAAATTATCAAAAATGATAGCGTTGTTGCACAAGTGCGTGAGGCTGCCGCCCGAATAGAAGTCGTCATGGATGACGATACAAACTGGAAGCTTCTGCTTTTTGAGCGCAAAAACGACCCGGTGGTTGAAAGAGTGGCCGATTATGATCGCAGTATCTATATAGAAAGTGAATGCCACACATCAGCGCAGGAAACAACCGTCATGCTTGATAATATTAGGGATTTTTTCTCTCTGGTGCGTGGAATCGTTGAAGCCAATTACCGATATTGCGTAAATGTCGCAGCTCGGGCAAACGTTCACCAGGGAGTTTCCTGGGCTTATCTAACAAACTTCAGACGACCCAAGGATTTAGACGTCTCGTCTCATCCGGATATCACGTTTAGAGAAAAATCGACCGTTCGTGCCTACGACAAAGTTTTTATCATAAGAAACTTTTCGATAAATAAGCTGAGCGAAAATGATGAATCTGAAATCTGCTTTTTTTACAGCGACCCGGGTAACAACAAGAATCCGTAAAATTCGATGAGGAGGACCAAGGTGATCAATATAGAAGAAAATTATCCCAATCTTTGGCAGGTGATGGAACAAATTGCGAAGCTATCGCCATTTCAGAAAAAAGCAGTCTTCAAATACTGCGAAATCGCGGAACAGCGATATTTCGAATTCGCCGAAGATGTTGTCAAGCGGATGTTAAACGTCATCGATCGTGACGATGATTATGAATATTTGGCAAAGACCTATCTCTGGTACACCAAAACCATCCGGGTTGAAGAAATGTACTTCGCCAAAGAGGGGCATTACCGGTATTCGGAATTCGACGACGTCTACGAAAAGGTCTATGGACGCGACGATTACATGATCAACTATGTCGTTGGATTGGGCATGACCCAAATTTTTTGGGAAAACCATTATGAAATCTTTAAATTTTTTCTCGACCAGTATATTCCCATCGTCAAAGATTTCAAATTTGGTGCTGAAATCGGGGTCGGCCACGGCCTGTTTCATTCTGAGTTTTTGCGCGGCTGCCCCCATATGCATTCCAAACTCCTGGACATCAGCCCATCATCTTTGGAAATGACGCTTCGCATGATAAAAGCCACCGGTCTTGATCCCACCCGGGCCGAGCCGAATGAGTGCGATATCCAGCGTAAAATTCCCCTTGATGACGGTTCTCTGGATGCCCTGTTGATGGGTGAACTCATCGAACATATTCAGGATGGTGAGGCCGTGATGGCCAAAATGGCAAAAAAGATGAGGCCGGGTGGATTCTGCTATTTCTCAACAGCGGCCAATTCACCGGCCGAAGACCATATTTTACTTTTCGGCAATATCGGTGAGATCCGAAAATTCATTGATGGGTGCGGCTGGAAAATTGAGAAAGAGCATCTGGGGACGTTGAGAAACATGACCGTTAAGGAAGCTGAAGATGGCGGACATAATATCAATTATGCAGCAGTGTTGACTACTAAATAAAACAAAGTTTTGGAGGGTTTCATGAACAATATAGAAACAAAATGCGTCCAATTATTTTCCAAAATCATGGGTGTTCCCGCTAAATCGATAGGCGACCATAGCAGTCCGGATACGATTGAAGAGTGGGATTCGCTCCTGCATGTGGAACTGATCGCCAATCTTGAAAAAACTTTTTCCATCCAGATCAGTCCCGAGGAGGGTATCGAACTTGAAGATTTCAAGTCGATTGTCTCCATTGTCGAAAACAAACTGCATTGAAGGTGTCTTCCCATGCATAATACCCATCTGATTAACCTGTTAAATCAGAAACCTTACCTTTTGTCACAAAAGGACAAGACACCTCTTTTTGCCGAATCGATGAAAGAGGTCACGACCCTTCATTATCAGAATTGCCGTCCCTATCGGACCCTTTGCGATAAGAGGGGATTCCATCCACAAAAATGGTCTGAGCTTGCGGATTTGCCTTATCTTCCGACTTCCATTTTCAAAGACACACTGCTTTTATCCGTTCCGGAAGACAAAGTTTTTCGCACCATAAGCTCCAGTGCCACAACCACCGGTAGACCCAGTCGCATCGGGCTCGATCAAGAGACAAGCCGCCGGCAGTCGAAATGCTTCAACAAAGTTGTGTTGGAACGGCTGGGCAATGAGCGCCGCAAGTTCATTGTTTTAGACGTTCCGGAATCCATCGCCCGAACCAAAGAGGTGAGCGCTAGAAGCTCGACCATTCGCTCTCTTCTCTTTTGTGCCAGCGAAGCACTAACGTGCGTGGAGGAAATTGACGGCAAGTTGATGCTGGATGAGAAAAAGCTGGAGGAACTTTTGAGCCAAGCGGCGCAGGAGCAAGAGCAGGTTGTCATTTTTGGCTTCACCTATATCCTTTATGCCCACGCCGTGCGTCCGCTTTTAATCAGTCAAAAAAAATACAAAATGAAAGGCAGTAAGATCATCCATATTGGGGGTTGGAAAAAACTTGAAGACTTAAAGATCTCGCCTGAAGAACTCGTCTCTCGGTGCAGCGAAGTCTTTGGCGTCGAGGGCGGGGATGTCGTTGATTTTTATGGCTTCACAGAGCAAGCCGGAATGATTTATCCTACCTGTGAAGCCGGTCAGCGCCATGTACCCGTCTGGGGTGAAGTCATCGTACGGGATCAAATGTCCCTGAAACCATTGCCACCAGGCAAGGAGGGGCTGCTGCAATTTATCAGTCCCATCCAGACTTCCTATCCGGGCCACTCTGTATTGACCGAAGATGTGGGATTTATCGTCGGTGTGGATGACTGCCCGTGCGGCAGGAAGGGCACCGCTTTTAAAGTCATCGGTCGGGCTCAGCAGGCAGAGGTCCGGGGATGTGGAGACATCATGGCGGAGAAGTTCGCATGAAACCCTTGATACAGACGGATTTTTATTCCGGACAAATTACAGAAAACGAATCTAGTGACGTATCAGCGATTATTGAATCGTTGCGAAATGCACAGCGGCGGCTAGCACAGTGGCCCATCGACCGGATTATCGAAATTTTAAACGAGTTTGCCCACTGTCTTATGAACCGGAAACAGTCCATTCATCATCATTTTCCGGGTGCCGGTCTGGCCTATATCGCGGATTGGTGCCGAGCAACCAATCTGACTCGACTATTGGAAAACACCTTCTCGAACCGCTTGATTCTGGACGGCTACATTGACAGTGATTTCCGCAAGGATCGGTCATACCGTGCACTTCCACGGGGTCTCGTCGCTCACTGGATGGCGGGGAATGTGCCGACTTTAGGCTTTCTTTCCCTGGTACAGGGGATTCTCACCAAAAATGCCAATTTGATCAAAGTGGCATCAAATTCTGATCTTCTGCTTGCCCGATTGTTGCAATTGCTGGCATCGGTTAAAAAGGAAGAATCTCAAAACGGTGCTGAATTGACACGCTCAATAGCCGTCGTTAGATACGACCGCTCAAAAAAGGAATTGGGAGAATATATTTCAAAATACGCGGACGTGCGATTTTTTTGGGGTAGCGACGAAAGTGTTTCGACTTTACGCCGTCTGCCGGCCAAGTTACATTGCACGGATCTCGTATTTTCTAATAAAACCTCATTTTTGGTTATTGACAACCACGCGTTGCATAATGCGGACATGTCATTAGTGACCAAACGCATCGCCGGTGATATGTCCGTTTTCGAACAAAAAGCCTGTGCCTCTCCGCACACACTCTTTTTAGAAACCGATGACCGCTCGGAGTTGGTGAAATTTGCAATTTGTCTGAAAGAAGCGCTGGAAAACCTTCTGCCATCAATGCCGAAAATGATGCCATCGCAAAAAGAAGTTTCCGCAATATTAAATCTGCGGACCCAATATGATATGTTTCACCAGGCATGGTATTCAGATGGAGTAGAGTTCACGCTCCTATCTGATCAGGAATTCCGTCTGGGCCCCCCGATCGGCAACCGGACCCTTTATATCCGGCAAACAGTCAGTTTAGAACGCATCGCCGCGTTGATCACGCCCAATGTCCAGTCAGTGGGTATCCTGGCCGAGCCGGAAAAATTTGAAAAATTAACAACGCTTTATGCTGAAATGGGAATTCAACGGTTTACAAATATCGGTACCATGACCCAATTTGAGTCCCCCTGGGATGGTTACCATATCGGTCATCATCTAGTGCGCTGGGCTTCTCGACCGAGGTTGGCGGCACTGATTAGTCGGCGATCTTAGTTATGATCAATTACTCCGGCCAACCACTGCGCTGGTATTGGATGCTATATTTTAGGTTGTTAAAAACGGCTTGAATTTTTAGGTTCAAGTTGGCATTCGAATCCAGCACGTTATTCGCAGCGCAACCCATTTAACTTATAATATGATGCGGGACACGATGAAACTTTCAGATTATTTTTCCGACCGTGATATTGTCATAGACAAAAAATTCAGTACACTGGGCTACGTGGACAGCAATATCAACGATACCCTGGCCTACTGTGACACGCTGGTTTACTTAGAAAAAGCAAATGCTAACGAAAATATTAGGTGCCTCATCACACGGCCTGATATTGCAGACAAGGCATTGTCGGACAAGGGCGTTGTCGTTTCCGTGAGTCCTCGCAACGCCTTTTACCGACTGCACCTGTTGTTGTTGGAAGAGAAGAACTATGGCTTGCAATTTGAATATGGCATTGGTGAAAATTGTTCCATCCATCCCAGTGCAAGTGTGTCCAAAAGAGCTAAAATTGGCAATAACGTCACCATTGCCGAAAAGGTTATCATCAAAGATGGAGTATCCGTTGGCGACAATACTTTTATCGATGCCGGGGCTGTCATCGGGTGTGAAGGCTTGCTTTTTATGAAAGATGGGGAAAATGTCATTTTTATCAGGCACGCCGGAGGCGTACGGATCGGTAAAAACGTCACGCTTCTCAGCCAGGCAACCATCGTCCGGTCAGTTCATCCCGGCTTTCTGACGGTTATCGGCGACAATTCAATTATCGGGATTTCGTCGAACATCGGACACGATGCACAGATCGGAAAGAACTGCTTAATATCCAGCAACTGTGTCATTGCCAGAAGGGCCAAATTAGGGGACGGCGTCTGGGTCGGACCGTCCGCTACAATACGGGAGCAGGCAAGCATCGGTCCAAATTCTCAAATTAAACTGGGAAGTGTTGTTATAGAAGATGTGAAGGCCAATGAATCGGTATCGGGCAACTTTGCCTTAAACCACCCCATGCATCTTCGTCATTACGTGAAAAAAAAGCTGGATTCCCATAAGTAGAAATACGTCGGAGATTTCAAAATGCAACATCAGGTAAAAATAATCGCTGAAATTGGTTCAAATTATAACGGAGACCTCGATCTCGCTAAAAAGTATATATCCGCAGCAGCGCAATGCGGCGCGGATATGGTCAAATTTCAAACCCTGAGAAAAGACCAACTCATCGCACCGAAGGTAACCATGGGCGGTGGACTGAAGGATAATCCGGTTTATCAAAACTTCGCCAATCTGGAACTTCCGGACGCGTGGCATTTTAGCTTGCAAACCTGCGCCAACCAGAACCATATCGAATTTTTCTCCACGCCTTTTTACCTTGAAGCCGTTGAATTGCTTGAGCGTGTGGGTATAGCTACTTATAAAATTGCATCCGGTGATATCACCTTTATCCCATTGCTGAAAGCAGTGGGAAAGACCGGCAAGGATGTCATCCTTTCTACCGGCGGCAGCAATTTAGCAGATGTCGAAAGCGCCTTGAATGTTTTAACTGATTCCGGGGCCGGCAACATTACGCTGTTGCATTGTGTTAGCAGTTATCCGCCCCGGTTCGCAGAGATGAATTTAAAAGCAATAGGCACCCTAAAAAATGTATTTGACCTGCCTGTTGGTATCTCGGACCATACCCCTGGCAGTCTCGTACCGATTGCCGCTGTTGCAATGGGTGCAGGCGTCGTTGAAAAACACGTGACTTTCGACAGGGCGCTGCCGGGCCCTGATCATCCGTTTGCCATGACGATGGCAGAATTCGCGGAAATGGTAGAACAGATCCGTCTACTCGAACTGGCGCTTGGAACAGGAGAAAAAATACCCTCGGACGACGAGCTGTCCCGACAGCATCGTTTTCGCCGCGGCGTTTACGATCAAGGCTCCTATCAACCCGTAAATGATCACAATGGTATTTGGTTACGTCCGGAACACCGATGCGAGTTTTAACCCGCGGTATCTTTTTGATCATCCTTTAGTCTGTCTCTTTGCTTGAAATGCTCGAGAATCGCAATGTCAATAATAGGTGTGAATTAGATACACCCTTGTCTCAAAAGGTTGGAAAGGGATTGATCTGGGTATCGGCCAACACGGTCTGCGGGGTATCATTGCATCTTCTGAGTTCGGTGATTTTGGCCCGACTGCTGGTACCGTCCGACTTTGGTGTCATGGCGATCGTAATGGCAATCATTGCAATTACCCAGGGTACACTGACAGCCGGATTTGAATCGGCATTGATCCAGAAGCAAAAAAAGCCGGAGGCGTTTCTCAATACCGCTTGGACGTTGGATCTCATAAGGTGCCTCATTCTTTGTTTAGTCGTTTATGCTGCCGCACCGCTGGTCGGCGTGTATTTTGATGAATCCAGAACCACGCAGGTGTTGCGCGTGATGTCCGTCTTTTTCATTTTTCAGGGGTTGCGTAACATCGGCGTTGTGTATTTCAGGAAAAATCTAGAGTTTCATAAACAATTCATAATCGAAACTCTCCCGCTTCTGGTTGATGTTTGTTTGGCAATTCCACTCGCCTATATTTTAAAAAGCTACTGGGCGCTGGTATGGTCGAAACTTGCGATGTCCAGTGCCGCCTGTATGCTTTCCTACGTGATGCATCCTTACCGACCGCGCCTCGAATTCGATCTAAAAAAAGTAAAAGAATTGTTTAATTTTGGTCGCTGGATATTATTTTCTTCACTAATTGTTACGCTGCGTGAACAGGGCGTCAACATGTTCGTCGGCAAGTTATTTGGTATTTTCTTTCTGGGTCTTTACGAAAGAGCGACCGTTTTTTCATTACGGCTGTTCACGCTGATTATCAAAATCGTATGGAAGGTGGCCTACCCCACGTATTCAAAGATTCAGGATGAACCGGCCAAAATATCCAAAGCATTTCTGGAGACCCAGCAGGTGTTGGCATTTTTCATTATGCCGATGGCAGCAGCGCTGTTTGTTTTGAGCAACGATTTCGTTACCCTAATTTTGGGTCCCAAATGGATTCAGATGGTCTCTTTGATTCAATTTTTTTCCCTGCATGCCATCGTATCCGCCATAACGGCTCCGGTCGCAATTGCCTGTCAGGCATTGGGCAAGCCTTACATCAGCACTAAATTCTCTTTTATCGGTCTAATTGTTTTGGCGCTCATCCTTTATCCTTTTTCCAAATGGTGGGGCATCACCGGAACGGCGGCCGCTTTTTTCACCAGCACGCTGCTGAGCGCACCGTTTTTATGGACAGTCGCCTTAAAGTTATTCAACTACTCATTCTTACAGCTGGCAAATGGATTGCTGCTTCCCATTTTAAATACGACGTTAATGCTATGTGTTATTCACATTCTAAAATACCACATTTACAAAACCGTAAATATCTTGGATTTCATTTTTCTGATTACGATGGCCTCGCTCTGTTACTTAATTTCTTCTTTTTTCCTTGAACGATATTATAAAATCGGAGCCATGAGCATCATCAAAAGCCGGTTTTTTTAAGTACTTTATTAGCACCGGAGATTTTATCGTGTTGAATCATGTTCGCCTTCAAAATGAAGCGTTAATTAAAAAAATATACATAGAATCCGGACTACCTGATTTTTTTAAGGTTCTGCCGACTACCCATGATAAAATCATTCTTGCTCTTGTTCAGCAGATCATGAAATACGATTGGATTTCTATTGGAGAACTCCAGCAATCAACAGAAAGTCCAGCTAAAAATCTGCGATCCGATGCACTGGCTTTCGTTATGAATTCAGGGATCTTTGCTTTTTCTATCTTTAAATACAGCTTTGTTTCACTCTTATACCGATTGATTGTTGGAAAGTATTCCCGGGATATCGAGGTTGAAAATGACTTAAGATATGTTTTTATTAATTCTGCCGGTGGCATTGACCGATTAGCATCGATTATTCAAGACGATTTTAATGAAAACCAATATATAATGCTTTATCTTTTCACCAGTTTCCCTCGAAAGATTTTTGAACGATTAAAAAGAAAGCCAAATATCAATTTTATATCGCCGCGACGGCCCCATAAGAAAGCGGTCCATAGATGCTTGGTCTTCTTATTTAAAAATGGACACGATTTCACGTTGCGACTTCTTCGCTCATTTTACCATTATCCATTGTCAACACGCCTGCAAATTGTCACAGCGATTATCCAATATATATACGCATTGTTAATATATCACCCTTGGGCGGAGGAAAATGCATCTAAGATGGCTATGGCCTATCCCAATGTGTTGTTTATATTTGATTTAGACGAGGCCGGAAAAGAATTAATGATCGCAGATTGTTTGAATCAAATAGGGGGAAAAACCTTGCTCATTCAGCACGGCGCTCTAACAGATGCCAGGCGATATTTACCAACATGCTCATCTATGGCCTGCACCAGCGAACGCGGAAGACAAGCATTAATATCCGAAGGTGTCGACTCAAAAAAGCTGTTTGTGACGGGTCAGGCTTTACAGACAATCAAAGACTCCACCTTATATAAGCAAACAAATAACCCCTCATATCCTATTCTGATCCTGGCCGGTGCTGGCCCAACCTGGCGACAACGCCTTTATATAAATATGCTCAAACGTTCGGACTACCTGAAAAATTGTCAGCAAGCCTTTATGCGAATTCACCCCGCGATGGATGCAAAAAATAAAAAAATCTGGCTTTTTGACGAAAATATAACACCAACCGGAGCAGAAGAATCTTTGGGAGAGTGTATCTCATATAGCCAGATAGTCATAACCTTTTCAATTGATTCACTGATTGTTGCCGTTAGACAACAGCACCCGTCAATTGTATGCATACCTGAGAGTTTCTTTGTTCCGACATGGCACAATTTCCTGGCAAACATTCCGATGGTGAGAGTAGCGAAAACATCACCTATGCTAAATGCCATCCTAGCAGACAAAAATTTTACCAATAGTCGCAGGCATGATTTTTCTGAATCGCAGTGGAATTATGTTGATTTTGTTTTCGGCGAATTAAAAACGAAGACCAATCTTACAAAATTAATGCGCAAGCTATCAGCTGAAATCGAGAAATGAAAAAAAAATCGATCCTGAGTCCCATGGGAAGGGGAAATGGAGCATACGTTATCCACCGTCTTTTAGAAGGCAATATACCCGATTACCGCGTGGTCCCCTATCATGCCAATTGGACTTTCATTCCATTTATGTTACCGATTGTTGCTAAAATTAAACAGGCTAGATTGCTACATACAGTCCCTGATTACGCCTGGTTCTTTTGTCGCCATGCGGTACCACTAATCCTTAGCTTCCAAAATTATGTGTTGGACAGCTGGATGCAATCCTATAGTGCTTGGTATCAAAAGATACACTATGCAACTGATCTAAAGATCTGGACTAAACTGGCGACCAAAAAAGCTAAAATGATAACGGCGGTCAGTGATTTTACGGCTGAGCTTGTCAAAAAGGATTTGCAGCTGTCAGGCCCCGTTAAGGTAATCTACAATGGTGTTGATACGGATCACTTTACCCCTAATTTAGATAAAGATGCTAACTCAGAAGTAATCCGTGTCTTATTTTCTGGAAATCTAACACGCCGAAAAGGGGCCCACTGGCTGCCCGAAATCGCAAAATTTCTTACGCATGGCATCCAAATCCATTACACGCAGGGACTTCGAACTCGAGGCGGTTTACCCGATTTTCCCAATCTCAAATCCATTGGTCCGATTTCTTTCCAGGATATGCCGAACCGGTATCGCCAAATGGATATTTTATTAATGCCGACGGTTCGAGAAGGACTTAGTCTGGCAGTCTTGGAAGCCATGGCCTGCGGGCTTCCGGTAGTCGCCAGCAACTGCTCCTCCTTACCGGAACAGATAGATGACGGCAAAGGAGGGTTTCTTTGCCCAATAGGAGATGCGAATGCATTTGCAGAAAAAATCAACTTACTGGCGCAAGCCCCTGATCTCAGGCGGGCAATGGGAAAATATAACCGATCAAAAGTCGAAAAAACTTTTTCGCTTGAGCAAATGATAAGGAAATATAAGATGTTATTTGAAGAAGTATTGACCAATACGGGAGCGTATCAGACAATAAAATGACAGACAATGAACCCGTAATCGGCAACTCCTACGTCGGACAAAAAAAGCAAAATGCAAAAAAAATTCTTAAGAATTTTTTAATATTCTTAATTTCTTCATCCTTGCTCATATTTTTATTTTCCCGGATATCCTTTGAAGCATTTGAAAAAAGTGTTGAAAAATTCAGTGTTACAGAGATTTTATTAATCGTGTTTTTATATATCATCACCACCATAGTCAGGGGTATCAGGCTTCGATTTGCCATGAAGAAAAAAAAGAAAGACGCGCTAAAATTCTGTTCTTTTTCAGCCATTCATACCTTATTAAACCATGTTGTCCCGTTTCGCATGGGTGAGGTGTCTTTACCGGTTCTGATTAATAAATATACAACAGAAAATATCGTGACGGGAGCGCTTTCATTGGTGATCATACGATTGTATGATTTCATCATGGTGATCTTTTTTTTTCTGATGGCTGTGTCGTATTCAATGGGTACAATGGGAAATGAAATTCACGCCTACTTTATCATTATTGTATGTTTCTTATTCATAGCTTCTGTATTCATGACTATTTTTCTATCAGAATTTATAAATTTCTCAGGTCGAATCGTTTTGAAAATGTTTTCAAGATCAGGGCCAAAAAAAGCTGGAATCGGTTTGAAAGCAGAGACTTATCTGGACGATTTAAAAGAGAAAATGAGTTCTTTGTCAGGAATTGACACGTATTGTCTTCTTCCTTTAACAAGCTTTTTTATTTGGCTAACGACCTATGTGATGTTTTATTTTGTCATACGGTCCATGGATATAAAATTGTCTTTTATGGAAAATACGCTGGCATCTTCTGCTGCGGTGGCAACAAATTTTCTTCCGGTAAATGGTCTGGGAAGTTTCGGCACGCTTGAAGCAGGATGGACAGCGGGGTATATGTTTTTGGGGGTAGATATGGATGATGCAATCATTAGCGGTTTTATCATGCATCTAGTTGTTGTAATCGTCGGTTTAATTATAGCTTTAGCCGGCCTGGTTTATCTCGAGCACAGTAAAAAAAAATGAATCACTGTTGTGCCCCAATTTCGCACAAAACAATCCGATCGTTTCCAAAGAGCACTTTTGAACGATTCACTATTTTTGCAAGTATTTCGTGCATATACAAACCGTGTTCACCGATCACCCTGCGCCCCGCATACGAAGAAGCAGCCAGTTTTTGATACTCTTGTCTGGTTCTCATACTGTAGCCTTTATGCTCCCACAATATATATTTTATCTTTTTTTGTAACAAAAATGCCTGCATTGTTTGGGTATCGGCACCGATAGGAAGATTCAGCCATGGAGAAGTTAAGCCCGAGGAATCACCTATAGAAAAAATTTGGTTGCGGGCATAATCAAGATGGAACGGGGCCGACACCCATGCGAGGATTGTCGCTTCTTCTTCGACAGAACTCTGAATATCTGTCAAAAATTGTTTTGCTTTATCTGAAAGCATGAGTTCATTATACGTTTTATAATAAATATTTTCTCCAAGGGGAAATGACAATGTCGTATGGTGCATAATAATTCTAACCGCTCGTTTGGACAGTATACTTGAGAAATCAGCACCTGATATAATTAGCGGAATTATAAAACAAGATAAAACAATCCCCTTTTCAATAACAGATGGATTGGAATTAATCGCTGTGAAGTATGTTGAATTGAACAGGGTTAAGAAATAGACGATTGCGGTTGTAAATACTGCAACCAGTATGGGTAGAATGTAACGAATGCCCAGATCGGCAGGGAAGAGAAGCGGAAACAAAAAATATATTCCTGCACAGGCCACGCATGCACCAGTAATTGAAGGGAAAAAAATCTCATTTTTTTTTAAAGGGGCTTTGATGCAGGAAAAAGCAGCAATCATCGTAATTATGACGACGCCTAGTGTGTAAGACTGGCTTTTGCTGCCATAAAATAGACTTGAAGAAGAAAATAAGGACATCAGATTACCGAAACTTGCGGACCAGGAAGAGCCGTAGAGCGTCGAACATTTTGCTGATGATACGTCAGTGCCTGAAAGGGTGCGGCCTATTAGGGCCGCTGAATAATTGTCAAAATGTGTCAAGATCCATGGTAATATGAATATCGATGATGCCAGGGAAAAATAAAGAAATAATATAATTAATTTTTTTAATCGTCTGTTCAGATAGAATGAAATCATAAAGTACATAAAAATATAGGCGCACATAAAGGGTATATAGGTTATTTTTAAGCAGATAATTGCGGTAAATATCAGTGCCGGTGGTAAGACTCGGCTAAAAGATAGTTTTTTGTCCGGATTGGTAATTTCTTCGGATAACCTTGTCAGGGATAGAATAAGGGTTATGGTTAATAAGGTCCCGGAATATAATGAAGAAATGTTTACACTTTGCGGATTGATAAGAATTAAAGCAAAAACAGGTATGATTGCCTGAGATGTTTTCAATTCCAACGTCTTGCACACATCAAATAACACCAACGCACATAATGTAAAACAAAAAATGGGATCAAATGCATATAAATATGCAATATCTGCAGCATTTAGGCTGAATGCATTTAGGAATTCCTGTGCACCAAGGCTGTCAATCCCAATCGCACCGAATGGATTACCACCGAGAGAGCCTGTTTGCAGCATTTTTACAGGCCGCGGAATATATTTTTGCAAATCATCGTGAAAATTATAATTGGAAGAAGGTAACAAATGAATTAACAGGAAAATAAGAATCGCACAGATGATGAGACCATAGAGACTGTTAAGCAGTGATAAGGTCCTATCTTTTTGAAATACATCTTTTAATTGAAATACATCGGCATGCTTTTTTTCGTGCCGCATGAATCGAATACAAAGAAATATTGTAATAGACAAACCGGAACAAAAAAGCACATATAATGATGAAGAATAGGCCAGGTTAAAACCATTGAGCAGACCCCCAATAAATATAAGAAAAGCCATGCCAACTGCTGAAACATAGAACGGTGTTTGGTAGAATCTCTCGCCGGAGACATATAAAAGAAGTGCTCCCCATCCATATAGAGAGGAAAAAAATAAAAAAAAGAATGTACATTTTAATAGGAATTCAATCATTCTCGTGCAAAATTCAGGTTATAACCGAGCGGATAAGCTTTTTGTATCGGCTAGTGATAATTTCCCAATCAAATCTTTTTAAAACATACGCCCTGCCCTGCTCCCCGAGGTTTCGTCGAAGCGTGTCGTCTGCTAATAGCCGACAAATCTTTTCTGCAAGTTGCACAGAATCTTTCTGAGGTACCACGAGGGCCGATTTGCCATCGCGGATAATATCCCGCATGGCCGGCAAATCCGTAACAATGGTGGCACATTCACACCCCAAAGCCTCCACCAGGACCAACCCGAATCCCTCACGGTCACCGTCGTCTGCCACAACTGACGGAAAAACAACCACGTCAGACGATCGATATATATCAGGAAGGACATCATTGGCGGCGGCTCCCTTAAGCTCGACGCACTGGTCGAGATTCAGTTCCGATATGCGCTCTTGAATCCGTTCCTTTTCCTGGCCGTCTCCGACAATTCGCAGGATTGCCTGCGGGTGTTTGTCCAGCAATGGTGGCAGGGCCTCGATAAGGTACCTTAGGCCTTTTTTTTCCACGAGTCGTCCAACAAAAAGAATCACGCCGGTCACCTGGCGATTGACGGGCGGTGTGAAACGTTTTTGTAAATCAACTCCCATGGGGATTACCCGAATCCGGTCTTCAACCGTCCATATTTCACTCAGTATTTCCTTCATGGCCTGACTGACGACGGTTACGGCAGCCGACCGTTGCGCCACGTACCGCTTCAGCCGGTTAAATACGAAGCCTTTAAGACCGTAGAGATCACCGCCGTGGGAGGTAACAATAACAGGCGGAAACGACTTTAAAAACAGCCGGGCAGTCATGGCAACCAGCCCCTGGGGAATCAGCCAGTGCGCATGGATACAATCATAATGGCTGCGGCGTAGCAGGCGAATGAGCGCAATTAACTGCGCCAGCAGAAAAAAAGGAATGAATCCATAACGCCAGGGGTGTTGTTTCAAATTGGCCAGTATTCCTCCATGATAAGCCAAACTTTGCCATGGTGAAATAAAATACCGGTAGCGGGTAACCTGAATTCCGTCCAACTGTTCTTCAAGTGCGGCGCCGGGTGCATGCGGCGCCAGAACGTGGACCGAGAAATAAGCGCTCAGACGCCGGTACAGTTCATATACAAACGGGGGTTCGACATCATCCTTCCAGCGCGGAAAAGTGGAGGTCAGCACAAGGATTTTTTTTGGAGTTGAATTTTGCGGCGCTAGGATATTTTTTTTTGCCATTGCCAGGCCGTCTCGAGAATGGTTTCCAGCTGGTTAAGGACCGGATTCCAACCCAGAATCTTTTGGATTTTTGTCGAATCTCCGATCAAAATGGGCGGATCACCGGGTCTTCGGCCTGATTCCACTTGGGGAATTTCACAGCCGGTCACAGTTGCGGCGGCTTCAATCACCTGGCGGACTGAGAATCCGTGGCCGTTGCCCAGGTTGAAAACGTCGCTTTCCCCAGTTGTCAGAAGATAGTCCAGTGCCAGCATGTGCGCCTCGGCAAGATCCGACACATGAATATAATCCCGAATACAGGTACCATCTGGCGTGTCGTAGTCGCTGCCAAATATTCTGATTGGACCGCTTTTTTCCAGTGCAGCGTCCAATGCCAGGGGGATCAGATGGGTTTCTGGATTGTGTTCTTCACCGATTTCTGCGTCCGGATCCGCCCCGGCGGCATTGAAATACCGCAGCGACACAAATTTCAAGCCATAGGCATCGGCAAAATCC
The DNA here is from genome assembly GCA_902749685.1 of Olavius sp. associated proteobacterium Delta 1. GTDB lineage: Bacteria > Desulfobacterota > Desulfobacteria > Desulfobacterales > JAFDCJ01 > JAFDCJ01. The sequence continues at coordinate 147,574 of CACVKW010000871.1, forward strand.
TGCAAAATCCATTCGATCATCAATTTGCTCCGGCCATAGGGATTAATGGGATATTGAGGATGGTTCTCGGCAATTGGAACTTGCTCAGGCATGCCGTATGTGGCACAGGTGCTGGAAAAAATAATTTTATTTATGCCGCAGGTTCTCATGGATTCCAGCAAAGACAAGGTGCCGGCCACATTGTTGCGATAATATTTGGCTGGATCTTCTGCCGATTCACCCACATAAGCATAGGCGGCAAAGTGCATTACAGCCGCAGGCTTGAATGTTTGCATCACCATCTCAAGTTGTTGGCGGTTGCTGATATCACCTTCTTCTAGCGGGCCCCATTTGACGGCCTCCGGGTGACCGTATACAAGATTGTCATATGTAACCGGCAGGTACCCTGCCCCCTTGAGTGCCTTGCAGGCATGGGCCCCGATGTAGCCTGCGCCTCCGGTGACCAGGATAGACGTTTGCGAAGTATTCGTTTTATTCATTTGTGTGATTACCCTTTTTCGCGGCGGCCAATTTCTTGCGAGACCCTAGCTTTAATTAAAATGACCGTGGAAAACGATAAGGGCATAATTTGGGCTTCCAACCACACATATCCCTTGTAGAACTGGTTAATCCACTTAAATACGACCATCATTAGATTCAGCGGTCTTAACCATATAATTTGCCCTTCGGTCATTTTGCCAGATGTGCTTCTATGGAAAATCGAAAACAAGAAGACGACAAATATCATGGTAATCTTATCTGTCAGCCCCAACACTTTTTGAATGAGAATCGGCTGCAAACCGGCAGATCGCAATCGTTCCCTGATTTCGGCAAGTTCATATCGACGATAATGTTTGACGTAACGATCGTCGTAACCGAAATAACGCCTACGGTGAGGGACTGTAACCAACAGGCAGCCTTGTGGCTTTTTCAGGGTTCTGAAAATTTCCGCGATTGCGTGACGGTCGTTTTTCAGATGCTCCAGCACTTCAGAGCAAATTATGTGGGAATATATATTGGTCTGAAAAGGTAAGTGCATCGCATCGGCGACTACATAGTGTCCGCTTGCCCGGGTCTGCTTTAGGATGCTGATCGCTTCGAAAGAAATATCCGAATAAACGATATTGCCGGTATCCGCTGCCAGGGGAGAAATACCGCTGCCGACTTCCAGCATTAATTCGGGTTGGTCACCTTTTAAACACTTTCTTATTGCCCTTTTTCGAAGAAGATAATTATAGAGATGGTTTTTGGCATTCAGGTACTTGTTTTCTTTGAACAATTCCTGAAAGTTATTGATTTCACGATTAGCCATAATTGCCTAAAAGTTTTCAATTATTATTCCCTTGCGATGGACGGAAATATTCTTGAACGAATAACTCCCATCTTGGCCAAACGGAATCCTGCGGCAGTCTGAATGCATCCGAGTCCATATTTTATACTTCGTAAAAAATTAATTGATGATGCGTCGCTGAAATATTTAGTGGGGCAACTAACCTCAGCAACTGGGTAACCAAACCACAATATTTGTGCCAGCATCTGATTATCAAAGACAAAATCATCGGAATTGTTGTCAAGGGGCAATTGTTTTAAAAGCTGCCTGGAAAAGGCCCTGTATCCGGTATGGTACTCAGATAATTTTGCGCCAATTAAACAATTTTCGATAAAGGTCAGGCCGCGGTTGGCTAAATATTTCCAAATCGGCATTCCCCCTTTGAGGGCATATCCGCCTAAAATTCTGGAACCTAAAACACAATGATATAAGCCGCCCCCGATCAAAGAAACCATGGCTGGGATTAATTTAGGCGTATACTGGTAGTCCGGGTGAACCATGATGATAATATCGCCCCCCATTTTCAGTGCGAGCTTATAACAAGTTTTCTGGTTCCCGCCATAGCCGATGTTGCGGTCATGGGTATATACGCTGCCATTTGACAATGCTTTAGCAATCAAGACGGTTTCGTCGTGGCTGTTGTCATCGACGACAATCACCCGGTCTACCATCCCCTGAGCCATCACTTCATCATGAGTTTTACGCAGTGTTTGAGCGGCATTATAGGCCGGCATGACTACGATGACTTTTTGACCTTTAAACATTGTCGGTGGATTCAGATTTTAATACCGGGCGATCCGCGCCCCTTCTTTCAAATCGCATCTGACAGATCTGCTCGGATACCAGACTCATCATGAAAATAAGAACAGAGGTGACAAATAACAGCACGCTCATATTGGTAAAGCGCCCCTGCGTAATGTAGGAGTAAATATAACGAATGATTCCCAGAACAAACATCAGCAGGCTAACCGGAAGAAACACCCGCATCGGTGAGAATAGTGTGCTGATCCTGGTAATAATCATAAAAAAGCGCACGCCGTCATGGAAAAGCCTGATGTTGCTTTTACCGCTTTTACGCCTTCTGGTTTTAATCGGAACATATTTCACGCTCAAGCCGGTTCTTAAAACACCCAGCGTAATCGTTGTCGGATACGAATAAGTATTCGGCAGTAAATGCAAAAAACTCCGTGCAACGTTAGATTTAACCGCTCGAAATCCCGAGGTGAGATCTTTTATAGCAAACTTGGCTACATAGGAAGCAAACCAGTTATATATCTGGTTGCCAAGTGCACGTCCCAGCGAAGCCTGATCTCCCATACGACGGGCGCCGACAACCATATCGAAATCTGGCATGTCTTCGAGTAGTTTGGCGATATCCTTTGGACTGTGTTGGCCGTCTCCATCCATAAAAACCAGCACATCGCCTTTGGCAACTCGAATTCCGCTTTTGATGGCGGCACCGTTGCCGAGATTATAGGGATGGCTGTAAACAGTCGCCCCGGCTATTTGGGCTTCGACTGCCGTAGCATCCTGCGAGCCGTCATCGACAACGATGACTTCAAAGTGTGGGTAGAGTTTTTTTATGTCCGAAACAAGATTCCCAATGATAGCGGTTTCATTAAAGGCCGGTATAATTACGCTAATTTTCATTTTAATCATATTTGCAATAAACCATGGCTGATTTTCGAACCGTTGCTGACAGCTGCCTTCAACAAAAATTTTAACTTGTAAAAGTATAAGAAATAATTTGTTACAATGTCAAGTTATTAATAATATTGTTTTTATTCCAGCAGATATGTTATGATTATCTTTCAATTCAATTAATAAACCGCAGGCAAAACATTAATCGCATCGATCAAATAGGATGAAAAAAAAGCACTATATCCTTGCAGCAATTCTACTGGTTGTCGGTATTTTTTCGCTATTGATCAGGGGTTCCTATGTAAATATTCTGGTAAATGAGAACAACTATAAGGAAACGTCAATAAATCAGGATAGCCATGAATATATCCATTTGGCCAAAAACATCGCCAACCTTAAATGCTATGCTCAGAATAGTATTTATTCTAGATACCTATCGGTACTTCGCACTCCAGGCTTTCCGGTATTTTATGCTCTTTTTGAATACTTCGGGACAGCACCGGTTTCACTATTTTGGACACAAGTAGTTGTCGGAGCCTGTATTCCGGTAATAGCGGCGTTATTGGCTTTTATGATAATCAAGAAATTCTCAGCAAGCATTGTTACAGGATTTCTTAGTTCTATCTCTACCTCAAGTATTTTTCTAACCGGCGCGATCATGGTAGATTTGTTATTTGCATTTGTTTTTATTGTTGGATTTTTCCTATTATATTTTGGCATAGTACATTTGAAAAAGATACCGATACTTATCGCTGGTTTGGTTTTTGGAATATGTTCACTTATCAAACCAACAACTATCATTTGGCCCTTATATTCAATTCTAATTTATTTTTTCCTATCTAAAGCCAACAAAGCGAGTATTAAATATGATATATTGATAATATTTGTTATGGTCCAAATTGCTATAGTTGCTGGCTGGGGCCTTCGCAACTTTCATACAGAAAGGATTTTTACACTTTCAACTATTGGAACACAAACTCTGCGACATTATCTTTCTGTTGAAGTAATTGAATTGGGTAAAGAAAAAAATTCACCTTCAACCATCATTAAATCAATAAAAAGTGAACAAAAAAGGCTGCGTCGAGAAGTTCAGCTTGCGCTTAATACAGGAACAAGTATCAAAAAACTTCACGACACACAATTAAATGAGAGTATTAATATTTTATTCTCAAACCTGTACCGCACTTATATTTGTTATAGACGCAATCACTCTTGTCCAAAAACGAGTTTAGAATGAGTCATATAATGAGTTGTAAAACGAGTCATTGAAAAAAATCCTCCTTGTATGTAGGGTGGTTGTTAA
>CACVKW010000872.1 GCA_902749685.1 Olavius sp. associated proteobacterium Delta 1
ACAACCACCCTACATATAAGGAGGATTTTTTTCAATGACTCGTATTATTACTCACTTTATGACTCATTCTAAACCCGTTTTTGGACAAGAGTGATATTTTAGAGTTCGGTTATGGGCCAAATAGTTGCGCCATGTCTTTACTAATGCTTTATCTTTGTTGGAAAGATCCTTTTTGAGCTTATTCCACCATGAAAATGATAGGTGATATAGTGAGAACAGGGAACCGGTCAAAAGCATCAAACGGTGGAAGTTGTTTTTCTGTTCTTTTCCCGTCAATCGCTTTTTGACCTTCTCTGGTGTAAACTGATAACTTTCAGCCGCATTTGCAAGTACCACAGGAAAACCTTCCCAAAGCCGGGTATCATTGCTTTTAACTACCTCTGCTAAGGTTTCGTTGACATCCGGTTCTTCGCTTGTCTCAAACATTTGAAAGCCGAGTTTCGCTAAACTGGTCAGAAGTTTGCTATCATTCATATAGACCCTTTTCTCGTAGCAAATTTAAGAAATGATCGATATTTGGTCTTAGTCGATCTTCAGCCACGTCGTAACTTGCTATTTCATGAAAATGCTGGACAAGTCTTTTTATATCAATTTCATTTCGCCGAGCGTCGGCCAATCCAAGGCAATCTTCGAAATCAATTCTGGTTCCTCGCATCAACTTACTGGTAATCAGGTCATAATCGTTCAAGATGCCAATATAAATATGCGAAAATTCTTTCAGGATCGAATGTCTCCCGCCCTTTAGAGGGGATTCCAGCAGTTCTGTCGTGTGAATGAAGTTGCCACGAAAAATATCGAACTGGAAGTTCTCTCCATCGCGTTTCCATCCAGAGCCGGTTGCCTGTTTGTAGCCAAGCGCCTTTAATTGCTTAATCAAGTAATTATACTCTCTCACCTCGGGAGACATGAAGTCGACGTCTTTTGTAGAGGCTTTCACTCCGATCAAGGTCATGGCCGTACCGCCACAGGCAATAAGGTGCACCTTACGTTTGAGGAATTTGATTTTTTCCAACCGTTTTGTATTATTTCATCCAAAGTATTGCAAAATAATATACATAAATTTGTACGCATATATACAAATATGTTTGGTATTTCCGTGGATGTTTTAGCCCTTGAAAAAAATATGGTGTCAAATCTTGACGGGTGCGAGGTCGCGAGACCGTTATCTAGTAATCTGAAAGGAGGTTGGAGCAGCCGACAAGGCTGCGATCCAGCTGGTGAAAGTCCAGCCGAAACTATGGGGTCAGGGCTTGTGAATTTGTGATTTAATCCGCCTGCGGCGGACGAGGGTTTAATTCCCCGCCCCTTGGGGCGATAAAATTTTTCCGATTGATAACCCGTTGCTTGCAGCGGGGCAGTTCATTGGCTTTAACCTGCCTTTGGAAATTTCGCTCTGACGCCATTTTCTTTCTGATGATTGTCACCCTCCGGCGCACCGATGAGTGAGCTAAACCAAATAAATCTCCAATCTGTATATTTGTATACTTGCTTTCCTGCCATAACCAACCATAATGTTGCATAAATAACATGGCAAAGTGTCGCTTATGGTCACTCCCTTTCTATCCAGTAGTCCGGGCGACGTCGAAGGTCGGCAACTGCAACGATGCGTACGAAACCAGACTTGACTTGATAAATGACGCCAAAGGGAAACCGGTTGACAAGGCAACGATGGGTATTTTTGGACATTGGCGACCATGCCTCAGGGTATTGGATAATGCGGTCAATTGTTGCGTAGACTTCTTGGGCAAACTCTACACCGAGGCCGTGCCGGCAGTCTTCATAGTACTCAACTGCTCTGTCAAACTCCGTTTCGGCATGCTCGTGGAAATAGAATCACATTTCCCATGCTTTGTTCGAATTTTAGCGAAGACTTCTTCACCGGGGACCAGCTTAGCCGTGCCTTCCTCAATTTGCGACACGCGAAGCTCTGCTTCCTCTGCCCAAAGGCGATCGATTTCCTCATCGATTGGAAGGTTGAGGCTCGTCAGAAGCTTCTCAACCAAGCTCAGACGGACGTCTGCCGGAAGGAATAGGGAATTTTCGATAATTCTGTCAGTTGTTGTCGCCATATTGATCCTCCATTACTGGACTATTTAAACATAAATCACAAGCCAAGACAATAATGATTCAAAAGCGCAGAACGTTTTCGGATAACCAGCGGGCCAGATGCCTTTCAGGTTTAGCACGGCACTTTACGTAAAACCGCATATTTTTTCCCGCCGTGCCGCGGCGAAGCCATGCGAAGATGGTTCTGGCTCCGGGTAGAAACACCGGTTACCCGGCGGTCGGGATAGAAATACGGCGCACGCAGTGTTAGGTGGGGAGTTTCCGACACGCACCCTTTCGGTTGTGCGGCGGATTCCTAGTTCCACCATAACCCATGTTTCCGTAAGCCCCCCTACGATCCCGGACGGTCGGATTTCTCCCGCTCAGGCGGGATTCTGACCTTGGCTTGAGGGCAGACAAAGGGATCACGTCTTCATTCTTGATATTGAGTAAAGAATGAAGACCCCTTTGTCTTTTGTAACTTGTGTCCACCCTTAAATTCTGGATATTGGTTCCAAGACAAGGCCGCAATCCCGCTAACGGGATTTCTACCTCAGGCCAAGTGGGCCTATGTCGAGGACCGAAAAAATCGACAACCGCCATAAAGGTTCGAAAAGAAGGGGGAATTTTTAATTGCAAACATGAACAAAGTTTTGTAAAGTTAATCAGCTATGAACAGGGATTATATTTAAAATGCCAACGGTTTTAAAAATCGGTTCATTACCCGCAGCCATAAAAGCATGGGCTGAAGGGAGGACTATTTTTCTCGAACTGACAGACGGCAGGCTCATCGGATTTCCGGCTGACAGGTTTAAAATTTTAAAGAAAGCATCAACAGAGGAACTAAAAAAAATCAGTCTGCGCTTAAACGGTTTTGCCCTTCGATGGGAAAATTTGGACGAGGACATTACCGTTCCCGGAGTTGTCGCCGGTAATTTTCAACTTCCTTTAGAATCTGAATAAGCCATATTGAACCACAACATTTGATTATTTCTCGTCCGGCTTAACTTTCACAGACGGAAACAGGGCTGCATTCGTGTGCGGTATGAATTTAGCCGCGCTGAAGCGGTTCATAAAATCCTGATTGACGTTAAGTTCCAGGTAGGTGATGCGGTCCCGAATACGATTGATTTCTGCCAGGCTGTCCTCTGATGTCAATGCCAGGGTAGCGCCGCCCAGGGAACTGTTGCCAAGCGGTTTGTAGCTTGCCAGAGGCAGATCCGGCATCATGCCGATGGTGATGGCCGAACGGGGATCGATGAATGAACCAAATGTTCCGGCCACGTAAAAGGTGGTCAAATTTTTCAGCTCCATGCCGACCGACATGGTAATGGTCTCCAGGATAGTGTACATGGCGGCCTTGGATCGAATCAGACTGTCCAGATCCGCCTGGCTGACGGTCAGATCGGCGCCGCTGGCGGACTGATCAGCCGGTATCACGACCAAATGCATCAAGCCATCAATTTTCTTCAACCGTTTGCCGCAAACCGCCGGTATCAACTTGCCGCGGATATCCAGCATGCCGGATAAATATAGCTGGGCGGCCAGATCGATCACCCCGGAGCCGCAAATACCTTTGGGCGCGTTATCTTCAATGGTGTGCAGGTCAAATTCGCGGGTTGGCGGATCGATGGATATTTTATCGACCACTCCCGGGCCCGCCATCATTCCCATTTTGGTCACCCCGCCTTCAAGGGCCGGTCCGGCCGCTCCGGCACAGGCGATTAACCAGTTATGGTTGCCGACCACGACCTCGGCGTTGGTTCCCACGTCAACTAAAATCGCCGTATCTGATGCGCAATGAAGTCCCGCGAAAAGAATGCCGGCAATCATATCTCCGCCAAAATAACTGCCGATATTTGGGAAAACGAATATCCTGGCCGCGGGATTTAACTGCAGGCCGAGTTCCGCGGCTTTTAAAATTCCGGGTCTATTCACCACCGGAATATAAGGCTCGCGGATAATCCAGCGGGGATTGAGCCCCATTAACAGATGGGTCATGGTCGTGTTGCCGGCCACAGCCAGGGCATAGATATCTTGCGGTTCCATCATCTTTGACTGACACAAATCCTTAATGGCGTTGTTCAGCCCGGTTATGATGAGATCATTAAGCTTTGTCAATCCGTCAGAAGAATCAGTGAAATGAATCCGGCTTAGAATGTCGGGACCGATGGTTAACTGGGGATTGTCAAAGCCGGACTCGGCCAATGTCTGGCCAGTGGTAAGGTCCAGCAGGCGCAGCACGACCCGTGAAGTTCCAAGATCTACCGCCAGACCGGCGACCGGTCGCTTTTCACTAGCACCCTGAATTCCAACCACCAGCCACTGGTAAACATCTTTAAATAGTGTGCACCGGACGTTGAAATCGTTTTGTCGCAGAATATCGGGCAGCTTCTTTATAAGGTCGAAGTCGATATGAATGGCAGCATCCGTTTGCAGGGTGGTTCTTAGCGCTGAGATGAGCCGTTCAGTATCAGCGGTATTGTCCTGCAAAGATGGCGGGGGCAGCGATATGGTTTTAATCCAGGGTGAGTCGGCGTTATTCATTTGCTATATTTTCGATTCCAGCGCCAGTATTATCCGGTTCATGACTTCACCGGCTTTGCCCATAATCAGATAGTCACTGATCTCAAGGGTTAGCGGAGTTTTTTCCGGATTGATTTCAACGACTTTAGCACCGGATTCTTTGGCATATACCGGCATTAGAGCCGCCGGTTGCACCACGGCGGAAGTGCCAACCACCAGCATCAGATCACAATCGGAGGCAGCCTGTCGCGAGCGCCACATGGCATCCTGGGGGATCATTTCACCAAAAAAGACGGCATCCGGCCGTAAGATCCCGCCGCAACTGCATCGGGGGGGGATTTCTGAGATGTCCACTTTGCTGGTTTCATATTTTTGGCTGCAGTCCATGCATCGCTGCCAGGCAAAGCTGCCGTGAAATTCGATTACATCCGTATTGCCGGCTGCCTGGTGCAGCCCGTCGATGTTCTGGGTGATAACGGTTGTTAATTTCCCCATTTCCTCCAGCTTTGCCAGCCCCTTGTGGCCGTCATTGGGGCTGGCCGTGTCCAGGGTTTCTTTCAAATCTTTGACAAGCAGGTTCCAAACCCGGGCAGGATCGCGCATAAACGCATCAATATGGGCGATTTCCATGGGGTCGAATTTTTCCCAGAGTCCACCTTTGCCCCGGAAGGGTGGAATCCCGCTTTCAGTCGAAATACCGGCACCGGTCAATGCCACCACATTGCGGGCGGCAGCCAAGTCATCAGCAGCCTGTTTGATCAGATCATCCATGCTCACCTCGTTCAAGTTAAAGGGACGTGTCGGGTAATAGCTGGTAGGGATTATACGGTTCAAAAGCGCTTCATATTTTTTTTTGAAGAAAAACGCCAATGGTCTCATAAATTTTCATGCAAGATTCAAATAGGGAATGTGGCACCTAACAACCGCGATACGACTTCTGCATCCCGCAATCTATACGCGGTAAACCGCACCGCGCAACACGCAACGCTATAGCTCGAACTCCATATTTTCTGCCACCCCTACGCAGGCCAGGTTACTTCCATTAGCTGCGATGCGGTTGCTGCAATCATTGACGATTTTATCCATTTCTTGATCGGTTCGTTCCTGGTTCAGATGAAACAGGCCCAGCTTTTGTACCGCGGCTTGTTGGGCCAGGTCGAGGGCATCGGTATAATCCGAGTGCCCCCAATCCATAAACGTTTTATATTCTTCAGGGGTGTATTCGGCATCATGAATCAGAAGATCCGCACCGCGGGAGAAATTCAGATAATCTTCAAAAGATAGTCCGCCGGGGTGAATATATCCCAGTTCGTTGTCGGTTAAAAATACAAAAGTTTTGCCGTCTTCAATGAATTTATAACCGCTGCCTCCGTTGGGATGGCTGAGTGCAATGGGCACGACGCTGACAGAGCCAATATCAAACTTCGTCGGGCAGGCATCCGGATAAGAAATTTGAGCGGTTATATCCGAATATTTTACCGGAAAATTAGGTGGTGCCATGACTTTGGACAGGATGGTTTCGACAAATTTACTGTGAAACGGGCAGCCGTGCATCCGGATGGTGGATTTTTTGAAATAAAGGGGCTTAAAAAAGGGAAAGCCCATCAAATGATCCCAGTGGGCATGGGTAAAAATAAAATTGAGATCAAAATATTTTTCATCGGCCAGTTGATTGCCAAGTCTGCGAATACCGGTCCCCGCATCAATAATTATTATCTCACCGCTTTTGGTCCGGATTTCCAGGCAGGTGGTGTCGCCCCCGTACTTTAAATATTCCTTGCCGGAAACCGGAATGGATCCTCTTGAGCCCCAGATTTTTATGTTCATGCTTACCCTTTGAATCCTGCAGACGGTCAGTCAGATTGCGCTTCAGTAGTTTATTAAAACTTAAAACACAAATAACAAATCACAGTTTTGGTCATTGGAAATTGAAAATTGAGATTTATTTGGAATTTGGTGCTTGGAACTTGGGATTTAGCCATTTTTCGTGACAGAGATATTAGAATTTTCAGTTAGTAGAGTTATTTAAGATCACTTTTGCACCATTTTCCCGTAAATTGTATGCCAAATGCCGTCCTGAGTCCATTGCTTTAATATTTTGACCGGATACCTTTGAAGGGTATTGGCAATGTGCTTTGCTTCGCCGCGCATCAGACCGGAAAGGATATATCGTTTTTTGGCAAGAAAACCCTTGCTGTTAACCAGATTCTGCATGACATCGTAGTGAATGTTGGCAATCAAAAGGTCGGTGGAATATGCGATCATATCTTCAGCCCGACCCTGAGCGATTACTATCCGATCTTCCAACCGGTTGAGCCGCACATTTCTTCTGGCGGTTTTGGCCGCCAGAAGATTCAGATCCACTCCGACGATTCGCTCACTTCCCAAGCGGGCGGCAGCCAGGGCCAGCAGGCCGGTTCCGGTCCCGAGATCTAACACGCTTGAAATTTGCATTGAATCGGCTGCTAATTCGAGGGCCTCCAAACAATCGCGGGTCGTTGGGTGGGTTCCTGTGCCGAACACCAGGCCCGGATCCAATAGAATAGACAGCTTATCGGTAAACACATCCACACGATCTGCGTCGACCTCCCAGGGCGGCAAAATCCGAAAAGTTCCGTGTTCAAAGGTGCTAAATTTTTCCCCCAGCCACTGGTTGTAAGGCATACGATAGCTATCGACATACTCTAAATGGGGCTGGCGGTGTAAAAGTTTTTCGATTTGTTGGTCGGCCGACCTGGAGAAAAACAGGATCGAATCGTTTTCTTCTTCCCAATTGCCGATAAAGTCCCTCTGAAATTTCTGATCGAACAGCTCCAGGCGGCCTTTGAGATAGTATATAAACAGTTCCTCATAGGGCGTGATGCCGGTTTTTTTCCGGCTATTCTGATGAGCTTGGGGAAGTCTCATTTTTTGGCAACTGGTCAAGATACCATTCCATGGGGTCGAGCAAAGTGAATCCAATATCCTGCAATTTCTTCTTCACATGGGCAACGTTTTGGGTCAGCAGATAAATAAAAACGGCACGTTTGTCTGTATCCCAGTACCGGGCTACCAATACGCTGCCGAAAGAGATATTTTCTTCGGTGATTGCATCGACGATTTGCTTAAGCTGTCCGACCTTCTCTTCCACCAGAATACACAGCAGCGTGCCGGGTTCACCGATACCGAGAACATTGATAAAAGCCCGCAAAAGATCGCGCACCGAGATGATTCCCTTCAGGCAGCGGTCGTCATCGACCACCGGCAAAGCGCCGACTTTTGAATTCTGGATCAACAGCAGGGCATCCTGAATCGTATAGGTCGGAGAAATAGATATGGGATTCTTTGTCATAACATCTCTGACTTTAAGCCTGCCGATTTTTTCCCTTTCGTTTTGAGGCGCATCATAAAAGCGGTAGGGCAACGCACTTCTGATATCCCTGTCGGTAACAATTCCGATGAGTCGCTGGTTAATGTCGATGATCGGGAGGTGGCGAATTTTGTTTTCGGCCATCAGTTCCTGAGCATCAAGGATACCTGCTTCTTGATCCACCGTGATGACGTTGCGGGTCATGGATCTGGAAACAAACATATTACCCCCTCTGTTTTAGTTGATTGATTAATTTGCAGACTTCGTAATAGTCTCAGCGAGCTATTTAATTATTAGCTCCAAATTGAGGGATTCAGGAATTGTGGAATTGAGGAATTCGATGATAAAATCAATAATTTAAAACAGATTGAAACCCTAAAATTCCTGAATCCCTAAATTTGAACTGTTTCCAATTTGCCTGCAAAATTCAGCGATCATCTAATAAATGAACCAACGTATCTTAGGCATTCAGCAAAATTTTAACATGATTTGCTGCAAGCTGCGGCAGACGCTTCAATGAATAGCCGCCTTCAAGAACGGATATGAGCCTTCCCTTTGAAGAATGCCGGGCCAATTCAACGATATTTTGCATAATCCAGGAGAAACCGTCGGTTGACAAGTTTATATCGGACATCTCATCGTCCGTGTGAGCATCAAAACCGGCCGAGACCAGAATGACTTCCGGATTAAAATTTTTGAAGGCCGGCAGCAGATCACTTTGAATCAGCCTTTTGTAATCCTCATCGCCCTGCCCCGGTAATACCGGAGAGTTTTTGGTGTAGCCGTACCCGAAATCTTTGCCGTTCTCAAATTCGCGACCGGTTCCGGGATAAGCGAAAGATGGATGCTCATGGATGGAGTAGTAGAATACCGTTGAATCTGCTTCGAAAATGTGCTGGGTTCCGTTGCCGTGATGAACATCGAAATCGATGATTCCCACGCGTTGGATGCCGCACCGGTTCTGCAGATAACGGGCGGCGATGGCCACGTTGTTGAAGTAACAGAATCCCATGGCTTTGTTCATCTCGGCATGATGGCCCGGTGGCCTGACCGCACAGAAGGCGTTGTCCAATTTGCCTTCCATGACCTGGTTGACTACATCCAGGATGCCGCCGACAGCCAGCAGAGCTACTTCGTAAGTTTGTGAGCACATCTGGTTGTCCGGGCTGTCAAACACACTTTCATCGGATCGACAGGCTGTTTTAAAACGCTCAATATATGGCCGATCGTGCACCAGTTCAATCCATCTAACATCTGCCGGACTGGCTTTTATCAGGATGAGTTTAGCGAGCAGGCCGGTGTTTTTGATACCCTGGTAAACACGGGCAAGTCTGGCCGGAACCTCCGGGTGATATTTACCGGTTTTGTGTTCCTGATACCGCTCATCGTATAAAAAGCCTGTTTTATTCATACGACTATCTTTTCAAATATTTCGAATGCGGCCTGGACGGACGGGCAGTCTTCCGGCATTTCGATTGTCGGATGCCCATTGAAATCATATTCATAGATGGTGTCGTCTGCGGGTACGGTCCCGGCCAGTTCAAGCCCGGCGGCGTTGATCATATCAAGTGCTTTATCGGACAGCGTATTTTTCACCTGATTGATGACCACATAACTTTTACCGACTCCAATATTCAGGCTTCGGGCAAGTTCATCTATCCTTAAAGCAGCCTGCAATCCGCGCCGAGAAGTGTCTGTAACGATCAACAGAATATCGACATCTTTGGTGGTTAAGCGGCTTATATGTTCCATGCCGGCTTCGTTGTCCATCACGACGAAGGGATAATTTCCGGCCAACCGCTCCATAAATCCGGCCAGAAGGGTATTGGCGGCACAATAACAGCCGGCTCCCTCGGGCTGGCCCATCACGATCAGATCATAACCGGGCGCTTCCACCATGGCCTCTTCCAGCTTCATTTCCATAAATATATCTTTGGTCATGCCGCCGGGAACGACTCCCTTTTTCATTTCTTCCCGCGCGTTGCCGATGGTATCCTTGACCTCGAGGCCGAGGACTTCATTCAGATTCGCATTGCAATCGGCATCGACAGCCAGAATTGGAGTTTTGCTTTCTTTAACCAAATATTTGATCAACAGGCCGGCCATAGTGGTTTTCCCACTACCACCCTTGCCTGCCAGGGCAATTGAGTACGGCATTTTTAATTTTTCCTTTCTATTTAACTACTCCGCCCTGAAAATAGCTTTAACAGGTTTTGGCGAGACACAAAAGACCCGTAAAGACGTAAGTGAGCGCATTTCTTTTATGCGGGCGGATTAATTAGTTTTTTAATAAATCAATCAAACTGGATGTGCAAGGTTCCCAACCTTTGAACCGTTTAGCCTTCTATAAGGTACTTATTCTTGTTCTGACTGTCCAGTCCTGAGCAGCTTAAAACAATTAGGTCAGATTGAGACAACAGTCAAGAAACTTTTAGTAAGAATCGAGGCCCAGTAGATCGTGCATCAATCAGGTTTGGATAGCAGGGTTCCAGAACTACCCCGATTCGGGCCTAAGATCAGGACTTAAACCCCTTGCAATGGCCCCAGGCATGTGTTAATCCCAACCAAAATATTTAAAAAAAAGATACCTGAATTCCAGAGCAAAAATCATCGCTCAAAGTCAATTGCGGCAGATTGACCTCGGACTTTGCCGATGTCTATTTGCATTCAAAATTCAGGTATTAACAGTCAGTTCTTGAAATTATCGTCGTGTTAACTTAGAATCAATGCTGGAGGAATTAGAATGGATTTTGAACTCACTAAGTCGCAAAAAGAAATTCAAAAAGCGGCGAGGGAATTCGCCAAAGGTGAATTCGACAAAGAGTTGGCCCTTGAACTGGACCGAACGCATGAATTTCCCACCAAAATATGGAAAAAAGCGGCTGATTTGGGATTTATCGGTGTCCACTATCCGGAAAAATATTCCGGGCAGGACCTCGGCGTGCTGGAAAACATCATTATCGCCGATGTGTTCTGTGCCCAGGATTCGTCCATCGGCAGTGCCATCGCCCTTGCTAGTTTCGCCTCGGAGTGTGTCTTGCGTTTTGGCAGCGATGAATTGAAGCAAAAGTTCCTTCCCGCCGTTGCTGAAGGGCAAATGCTCTCAGCCGGTGCATTTACCGAACCGGATCACGGTTCGGATATTACCTCCTTGGATACCACCGCCGTACGAGAAGGGGACGAATGGGTGATCAACGGTACCAAAACGTTTATTACCAACGGCGGCAGGGCCGGTTTTTATTGCACGATGTGTCAGACGGATGGCGCTGTGCAGCCGTCTTATCGAGGCATCAGTCTGATTTTAGTGGAAGCCGAGCGCGAGGGCATCACCGCCACCGATATCGGTGATAAGATGGGGATTCATATGATGTCGACCGCCGAAGTGAATTATAAGGACGTGCGGGTACCGGTCTCAAATATTATCGGGGAAGAGGGCAAAGGATTTTATCATGTGCTCGAATTTTTCGACGAAAGTCGGATATTAGTCGCTGCGCAGGCCTTAGGCACAGCCCAGGGGGCCTACGATCGTGCCCTGGCTTATGTCAAACAACGGGAGCAGTTCGGCCGCAAGATTGCCCAATTCCAGGTGACCCAGCATAAAATCGCTGATATGGCGACCAAGATCGAACTTGCCAGGTTAATCACCTACAAGGCCGCCTGGAATTATGACCAGGGCCGTATCGACCCCAAATTGACATCCATGGCTAAAATGTATGCCGCGCGCACGGCGGTCGAGGTGGCCGACGAGGCCATACAACTGTTGGGCGGCTACGGCTATATGACCGAATATGAAGTTGAACGGTTTTACCGGGATGCCAAGATCACCGAAATTTATGAGGGCACCAAGGAAATCCAGAAAAATACGATTGCCAGTGCGGTTCTGGGAAAGCTCAAGTAAGGGGCGGATTAATTAACCGAAAGGAGAATGTCATGCCAGATCTTAAAGATACACCGGAATTTATAAAGAAGGCGATGCTGGCAGGCGTCGGCCTGGCACTGAAAACCTGGGATGAGGTCGAAGATTTTACCAAAGAATTGGTCGAAAAAGGTAAAATGGGCGAAAAGGAAGGCAATAAATTTTTAAAAGAGCTGCAAAACCGGTATGATGATACCCAGAAAAAGCTGGAAGCCCGGGTCGAAAAAACGGTGAAGGAATTTTTGAAAAAGGCCAACGTGGTCACCAGTGATGAACTAAAGGCCGTTAAAAAAGAGATCAGAGAATTGAAAAAGATGATCAGCAGCGAGAAAGAAAAGTCGTAACCTATATTTCGTACTCGCCCAGCACTCATAGTCGTGACTAAACTGCCTAAATTTAAACTTGTCTTTAATTAAGGTATCCCTTCGATTCTAATAGATTTACGTCCTTAGCTTTAGGCATTTTAGGCATTTTGAATTTTAGGCACTTATGAGAGCGGCCTTGGTGGTCATGTAAAATTTACTTGCCACCAAAGGCGTCAGATTAATCGAATTATCGAATAAACTATCGATTGCTCTCATGCTCAGTATCAGAAAAATCGGTGTCATCGGCCGAACCTATCGACACCTCAACCGCTACCGGCAGATTTTGACCATACTGTTTAAATACGGTTTTGGCGATCTGCTGGAAATGCTGAAGATCGATCAATACATTGAGGTCGGTCTCCAGATGATATCGAAAAATCGGGAAGTACGAATAGAGCGCTTGACCAAGCCCCAAGGCTTGCGGATGGCCTTCGAGGAACTTGGACCTACCTATATCAAGCTTGGTCAAATCCTTTCCACCCGGCCGGACCTTATTCCCATGGAATTTATTCAGGAGCTGTCAAAGCTGCAGGACAATGTGCCGGCATTTCATTTTGACCGTGTTCGTAAGGTAATTGACTCCGAGTTCGGCCGTCCCCCTGAGGATCTTTTTGATCGGCTTGATGAAGAGCCGTTGGCTTCAGCCTCCATCGGGCAGGTGCACCGGGCGGTATTAAAAGACGGCGAAGCCGTGGCGGTCAAGATTCAGCGGCCCGGCATCCGCAAAATTATTGAAGTTGACCTTGAAATCATGCTGCATCTGGCAACCCTTGCGGAACGTCATATCGAGGAACTGGCCCTGCATCGGCCGGTAAAGATTGTTGAGGAATTTGCCCGGACCCTGGAAAGAGAAATCGACTATAAAACTGAAGCCACCAATATGGAACGGGCGGCCCGCCATTTTCTGGATGATCCGCATGTTTATATCCCGAAGGTTTTCCGTGAGGCCACCACCTCCCGCGTACTGACAACCGAATTCATTGACGGCATCAAGATTTCAAACACTGATGCACTGGAAGCGGCAGGGCTCGATCGTCAGATAATCACCGCCCGGGGCGCGGATCTGGTGCTTGAACAGGTCTTTGAGCATTGTTTTTTTCATGCGGACCCTCATCCGGGCAATATTTTTGTGCTGCCCGGGAATGTGATTTGCCTGCTGGATTTTGGCATGGCCGGCATTGTGGATCGCCAGACGCGGGATGATTTTGTCGATTTGGTTGAGAGTATCGTCAATCAGAACGAATCCCGTGCCACCCAGGTCCTTTTGAAATTAACCTACCGGGAGGAGGAACCGGATAGACGGCTGCTTGAAAGGGAAGTGGCGGATTTTATGGGGCGCCATCTCTACAAACCACTCAAGGATATCGAGCTCGGCAAACTGCTGCATCAACTGCTGGAACTGGCGACCAGTTTTCGGCTGCGGATTCCGGCCGATATCTTCCTGATGATGAAAGCGCTGGGCACTGTCGAGGGCGTCGGGCGCATGCTCGACCCGGAATTCGACATGATTGCCCGGGCGACACCCTTTATCACGCGGGTGAAGCTTGAACGGTTCAAGCCTGAACGAATCGCCGAAGATGCGTGGGATCTGGGTTCTCAAATAATTCAATTCGTGCGGCAATTTCCGAATCAACTGCTTGAGCTGGCCAGCCTGATTCGCCAGGAAAAACTGCGCCTGCAAATTGAGCACCGGGGTCTTGAAAATATGCTGGCTACCCATGATCGGATTTCCAATCGGATTTCGTTTTCCATTCTGATTGCGGCGCTGATCATCGGATCGGCTCTGATTGTGATATCCGAAACCCCGCCGCTTGTCTACGGCATCTCACTGATCGGGATCCTGTTATTTACCGCCGCTGCGATTATGGGTATCTGGTTGCTGGTGGCCATCCTCAAGAAGGGCAAGCTATAGGGCCATTCGATTTTGGATTGCGGATTTCGGATTGAAAAGCAAGCAAACCCTTCGATTGACAGTGTTTTGTTGAACAGCAAATCACGCTGAAGACGTGATTTGTCGACAGCAGAATTATGAAGGATGGAATCGCTACACGCTTTCTTTTTAATAGACTTAGATGAGGGGGTGGGGAGTTTCCAGCGTAAGCCCATGATATTAGCGGAGTGGATGATCGCCACCGAAATCGGATGCTGTCTGAGGCCATTCGGGATCGTTATGGATGAACAGCTTTGCACAACGGTGTTTATTTGATATCCAGTCCCGGTATAGCCTACAATATTCCGTTTTCATTTTGATTACTGTTCATTCATTACGAACCCTTAGGGGCGAGTTCATGCGGTTTCGGTGGTGATTATCCACGCAGCGGATCGGCATGAAAATCTTCCCGACCCCTCAGAATAGACAGAATATATTCATTCGACATTCTTCATCCGACATTTGGTTCGCCATATACTTACACCTTAAACCTTTTACCGTAAACCATGCTCATCCCAACGCCACATCCAGCGTCATCATGACGGCAAATCCGCCCATGGCGCCCATGGTGGCAACGTCGGTATTTTTTTCCAGCTGGGATTCGGGGATCAATTCTTCGACCACCACATAGATCATTGCTCCGGCGGCAAAAGCCAGGGCATAGGGCAATATCGGTTTTATCAAAATAACCGCAGCCGCACCGATGACCCCGGCAATGGGTTCTACCATGCCGGATAGCTGCCCATACCAGAAACTTTTTAAACGCGACAATCCCTCCCGCCGCAACGGCACTGAAACTGCGACACCTTCGGGAAAATTCTGGATGCCGATCCCCAGGGCCAGCGCGATCGCACCGGCCAACGTCGCTGATGGTATATCCGATGCGAGGGCCCCAAAAGCGACCCCGACCGCCAGACCCTCAGGTATATTGTGCAAGGTTATGGCCAGCACCAGCAGGACACTGCGCTGCCAGCTTGTTTTCAGACCTTCGGCTTCCGCCATCGGAAAGCCGAGATGCAAATGCGGCAGTATTTTGTCGGCTAGCCACAGAAACAATCCTCCCAGAAGAAAACCGACGGTGGCGGGAACCCAGGCGGGAAGGTTCGATTCTTCAGCCATTTCAATAGCCGGCGCCAGCAGCGACCAATAGCTTGCCGCGATCATGACACCTGCTGCAAAACCCAGCATGGCATCCAATACTTTACGGTTGATGGCTTTAAAAAAGAAGACCAGAGCGGCGCCCAAAGCAGTTACAAACCAGGTAAACAATGTGGCTATTAAGGCCTGTAAAATAGGATTTAGTTCTGCAAACCAGTTAACCATGGTATTCATTCCTCCTGCTGATTTTTAAATAGCTGCTGCATTTTTATGGTAAGTATTTTATTAATTTTGTCAATCAAATAATTTAATTTAGTAAGCCAAATAATAAATTTTGGCCAACCAAAATATATTCTAATGTAAACGGACGTCATTCAAAAAGACTTTCGGAAATGGATTCGACCATGATATCATCGGCCACATCGATTCCCAGTGTTTTGACCGGCGCCTTGCGCTGTGCGCCGACCCGAATACTCAATGGTCCTTTAAACGGCGCTTTTTCAACAACGGTTACAATCGTTTCTAAACGGATTTCCAATTCGTCAAGATAACGCAGCAACTCGGCATCATTATGGTGTACGCGCGCTATTCGAACAGATTCACCCAGCGGCGTGGAAGCAAGGGACCGGTAATTATCGGTTTTCACTTTACCATCTTTTTCAGGAATTGGGTCACCGTGGGGATCATATTGAGGATGGTTTAAATATTCGGCGATCGCATCCGTCAGCCGGTCAGAGATGTGGTGTTCAAGATTTTGGGCTTCATCATGAACTTCATCCCAGGAAAAACCCAGGACACGATTGAGAAAAGTTTCAAGCAATCGATGCCTGCGAATGACACTTAAGGCAACCTTTTTACCACGGGGTGTTAAGGCTACACCTTTATGGAGTTCATGGGAAACCAGCTTGGGCCGCACATTGGACAGACGTTTGATCATATCCGTTACCGATCCGGCGGTGACGCCCAGGGTTTGTGCCAGGGTGGTTGTTTTTACCCTGCCACCGTGCTGCTGGATTTCGTAGATGGTCTTAAGATATTTTTCTGCGGCTTCGGATTGCATTCTGGTGCTGGCCCCTCGGAGTAATTAAGTTAAAGCTAAAATAAGCCAAGCATAAATTGATGTCAAATACATTGACTTCGTTATCAGAATTATTTATTGGATAATCAGTTTCTACTTGAAAGCACCGATTCGTGTTTATTCGTGTCAATTCGTGGCTAACTGATTTTACTACGCTAATATCATACAAATAAGAACATGCGGTGATTAATCAATGATGAAGATTTACTTATACAATTCACTCAGCCGAAGTAAAGAAGAATTTGTTCCGATCCAGAAGGAAACGGTCGGACTGTACACCTGCGGGCCGACGGTTTACAACTTTGCCCATATCGGCAATTTGCGCACCTATATTTTTGAAGATATTTTAAAGCGGGTTTTGCTGTACAACAGCTATCGGGTCAAGCATATAATGAATATTACCGATGTCGGCCACCTGACCGGCGACCGGGATATGGGCGAAGACAAAATGGAAAAGGGTTCCCAGCGTGAGGGGAAAACCGCCTGGGAAATTGCTGAATATTACACCCAGGCGTTTAAAAATGATATCGCGCAGCTGAATATCCTTGAACCCGATATCTGGGTCAAGGCAACCGATACGATTGACGATCAGATAGCTTTGATTAAAACCCTGCAGGAAAAAGATTATACCTATCAAACCAGTGATGGGATCTATTTTGATACGGCGAAGTTTGAAGATTACACCAAACTTTCCCATCAGGATATCGATTCTTTGCAGGAAGGCGCCCGGGTAGAGAAAAATCCGGAAAAACGCAATCTAACTGATTTCGCGTTGTGGAAATTTTCACCGGCAGACGTCCGGCGTCAGATGGAATGGGAATCTCCCTGGGGGGTCGGGTTTCCGGGCTGGCACATCGAATGTTCGGCGATGAGCATGAAATATCTGGGTGATCAACTGGATATTCATTGCGGCGGCACGGATCATATTGATGTGCACCACACCAATGAAATCGCCCAATCTGAAGCGGCAACCGGCAAAAAATTTTTTAATTGCTGGATGCACGGCGCCTTTTTGATTATTGCCGGTGGCAAAAAGATGGCCAAAAGTGAAGACAATTTTTTAACCCTGGAAAATGCTCTCTTAAAGAAAAAAATCAATCCGCTGGTCTATCGTTTTGCCGCTTTTCAGACGCACTACCGTAAACCCATGGAATATAGCGATGAAAGCGTCCAAGCAGCTCGCAACGGTCTGCTGCACCTGCAAAATCAGGTGCGCGAGGTGGCCCAAAACGGTGCCGGGCAATCTGGGTCGGTAAGTGAAGCATATAAATTAAAATTTATTGAAATGATCAATGACGATCTGAATATGCCAAGGGCCCTGGCCGTTGTGCAGGAGATGCTCAAAAGCGATATCAGCACTGCCGATAAACTCGCCACGATAATGGATTTTGATCGAATACTGGGGCTCAGCCTTGACCAGGTAACCAAATTGGAGGCTTTACCGCAAGAAGTTCAAAAATTGGTTGATGATCGTCAGGCTGCGCGGGCGGCCAAGGATTGGGCCATGTCTGATCAACTGCGTGATGCAATCCAGGATTTAGGATACACTGTGCAAGATACTAAAGATGGGATGAAGGTCATTAAAACATAGGTTCAGGGTTTCGGGTTGCGGGGTACGAGTTGCGTGGTTAAATCGTCCTCATCCTCGACTCTGAAATAGTGTCTATTTGCGGAGTCTACGGTGACTGAGCCATGGATGAAGAAATAAATAAATTATTGCGACGGGTGTCGCGCGAAGAAATGTATGAGCTCTGGGGGCGGGCCAAAGAAGGTGATTTCGAAGACCTTACAGATGAGGAGGAGCGCATTGCCAGGATCATGCTGGATCACCAGGATGAATTTTACAACCAGTTTGAATTTGCAGACCTGACCTATGATCATGAGTACGATCCAGACACCGAGTACGATCCTTTTTTACACATTACGATTCATTCTATTGTCGAAGCTCAGCTGGAACAGAAAGAACCTGTCGAGACTTTTCAGTTTTACAACGCCATCCGAAAAAAAAAGTATTCCCACCATGATGCGATCCATTTTGTCGGCCAGATTCTGATCTGCCTGATTTTCGATGTGATGAAGTATAAAAGGCCCTTCAATCTGGAACTCTACCGAAAACTGCTGAAAAAATACAAAACCCGCAATCCGGAAAAATTCATGGAACTACTGGAGAAAGATCCGCTCCTGTCCGACTGAGAATTTGTCATCCTGAATTTTATTCAATGCAAAGAATGCACAATTAAGACTCTAATAATACTTCTCACCATATTGATTAAGTTCCGGACTATCGACTCGACATACCCCACTCGATGAAACGGCTTTATAAACCTGCAGAAGAAGAATACCTTTGACATGCGGGGTTGGTGCTATTTCACCCGGAACGTTGAACCCCCGGTCCAGACCTGGATCAAATACGAATACTATTGATCGAACGGTCGCATCGATTTTATGGCACGCCAAACTTATTCAAAAGCAGTCGCACCAGGGCAGGCCTGAACCGCTCAACCCAGAGTATTTTTTCATATTTGCATTGACAAATCCAATTTAATGCAACAAATTTGCATATAGTGCCAATTATTTTTTTAATGAATTTATACCGGCAGTGGATTGCTGAATGTCGAAGGATGTTGCGTAAGCATCGGCCATTATTTGATTGGATTCCAGCCTGAAAGGTATAATAGATGAGGAAAGTCGGTCTAGAACTAATCGGGTTTTGTACCGTCCTTATAGCCACATGGGCAGCGGCGGGATCCGCTTGCGGGAAAGTAGCTGTTTTTGTCAGCCTGGTGCCACAAAAATATTTCGTGCAACAAATTGGCAAAGATCTGGTGGATATTCAGGTGATGATTCCTGCGGGAGCCGATTTCCATGTTTACGAACCGAAACCAAAACAGATGGTCGCCATTGCCCGGGCCCGGCTGTATTTTGCCATCGGGATCGAGTTTGAAAAGGCCAGGTTGAAAAATTTAACCCGGGTCAACCCGCAAATGAAGGTGGTACAAACCGATCAGGGGATTCAGAAAATGCCGATGGCAGCCCACCCCCATCGTGATAAAAAAGATGCGCACCGCATTGAAGCCGAATCTGGTCAGGAAAAATACCATCCTGCATCAAGCGGGTTTGATCCGCATGTCTGGTTGTCACCGCCTTTGGTGAAAAAGCAGGCTCATGTGATACTGACTGCTCTTCAAGAGTTCGACCCGTCTCACAGTTCGACTTATGAAGTGAACTATCAGGAATTTGTTATAGAGATTGAAGCGCTGGATGCCGAGCTTAAAAAAGTTTTTGCCGCCAAACGCGGATTGCAATTTATGGTGTTTCACCCGGCCTGGGGGTACTTTGCACACACATATGGTTTGCAGCAATTAGCGGTTGAGATCGAAGGCAAAAACCCCAAACCGGCTCAGCTTAAAGAGTTAATCGAACACGCCCGGGAAATTGATATTAAGGTCATTTTCGTACAGCCGCAGTATTCCGTTAGAAATGCTGAACTCATTGCCCGGGAGATTGGCGGGCAGGTCGTATTTGCCGATCCACTGGCTGAAAATTGGGCCGACAATTTGCGCAAAGTGGCCCAGCAGATTAAAGTCCAATTGAAGTAAACCAGATAAAATTGAAGAATGAATATTTAAGGATTTCAAATGAGCGACAATATTATCGAAATTCAAAACCTTAATTTTTCTTACAATAGCCAATCCGTGTTGCGGGATGTCCATCTGTCTGTCAGGCATGGAGACTTTGTCGCCATGATTGGCCCGAATGGTGGTGGCAAGACAACCCTGTTGAAATTGATGCTGGGATTGCTTACTGCTGATTCCGGAGCTGTGCGGATATTTAACAAACCTCCGCCAGATGTATCACACCGCATCGGCTATGTGCCCCAGGATGTTCACATCAACAAGAATTTTCCCATTTCCGCCCTGGATGTGGTTCTGATGGGGACGTTAAAGCCCGGTCGGGGGTGGTCTCGGCATTCGCCACAGGACCGCCGGGCGGCGATAAAAGCACTGGACCAGGTCGAAATGAAAAAGTTTTGCGATCAGCGCATCGGGGAGCTCTCCGGCGGGCAAAAACAGAGGGTTTTTGTCGCCCGGGCCTTGGTGACGGATCCGGAACTTCTATTTTTGGATGAGCCGACAGCCAGCATCGACACCAAGGGGCAAAACGAGTTTTACGCTCTTCTGAAAGAATTGAACCAAACAATCACGATCATCGTTGTCAGTCACGATTTAATGGTAATTTCCGGTTCCATCAAATCGGTGATTTGTGTCAACCAGAGACTGCATTACCACGGTCATGCTGAACTGACCCGTGAGATGATTGAAATGATGTATGACTGCACGGTAGACGACACCTGCCCGGTCGAGTTAATTGCCCATGGGCTGCCGCACCGGGTGTTGCACAAGCATGAACGAGAGTAGTCTCGTGGCTCTAAATTTTTCAAGTTTATCATATTTTATCTGATTTCAGTGATGCCATTGGATTATGAAAATACAAGCACCAAATATCAAATCCCAAATAATATCAAAATTCCAATGTCCAAAAAATCCCCCTAACCAGCTATAGAATAGGGGGAACATGTTTTGAATTTTGGTCATTGTGATTTGAGATTTATTTGTAATTTGAGTTTTGAGATTTGGGATTTGGGATTTGACTTGCTCCATTACAGCGGGAAAACATCTTAATCTAAAAAGCTCAATTTCCAGCGACTTTATTATTGCAGAGAAAAATTATGATTGAGGTACTTCAATATGAATTTATGCAAAATGCCCTGTTGGCCGGGTTGTTGGCCAGCATAATTTGCGGCATCATGGGAACCATGGTGGTTGTCAATCGGATTGTTTTCCTCTCGGGAGGCATTGCCCATGCAGCCTTCGGCGGTATCGGCCTGGCCTTTTTTTGCGGTTGGCATTACATGGTGGGAACGATTGGATTTTCCCTGATGGCGGCTTTGGTTATGGCATCCATTACGCTTAAAGCCAGACACCGCGCCGATACGATCATCGGAGTGATCTGGGCCGTCGGGATGGCAACCGGAATTATTCTGCTGGATTTAACACCGGGCTATAACGTCGATTTAATGAGCTATCTCTTCGGCAGCATCCTGACGGTACCCGATTCGGATCTCTGGATGATGTTTGGTGTTGGCCTTGCCATTCTGGGTATCGTTATTTACTTCTACAATGACTACCTGGCGTTGTCTTATGATGAGGAATTTGCCCGGATTCGAGGTGTTCATGTAAAGCCCCTGTATTTTTTGATGATTGTCATGCTGGCGGTGGGGATCGTGATGATTATCCAGGTGGTTGGCTTAATCCTGGTGATCGCGCTGCTGACGATTCCACCCTATATTGCGGAGAAATATTCGAAGTCATTGGTTAAGATGATGGTGTTATCGAGCTTGCTGAGCGCAATTTTTACCGTAACCGGACTGTGGCTATCTTATGCCTTAAATTTGACCTCCGGTGCGTCGATAATTTTGGTTGCGGGATTTGGTTTTCTGGTATCCTTCGGCCTTGAACACCTGTTGCCGAATCTCTCTGCAAGATAAGTGAAAAATTATGTGCCAACATTGTGATTATCCAAGTTTCATGAAAGCATCCGGACTGGGACTTACGCCCAACCGCCAACGCGTATTGGAAGTGATTGGCAACAATAGCAGTCCCCTGAGTGCCCAACAAATATTTGACACCCTCAGCCGTACCGACAACATCAACCGCGTAACCGTCTATCGCATTCTGGATCTTCTGGTCGACAAAGGGCTGGTTGACCGGATCAACGGCGGCGGCCGTTCTTTCGTATACGGCCTGGCACCCAATGAAAATCATCCGGCCCATCCCCACTTTTACTGTAAGAGCTGCGGTAATCTGGAATGCTTAAATCCGCAAAGCCTGAACGTGGACCTGCAGCACATGCAACGCACATTTGCGGGGTTGATTGAAAATGTGGAAGTCAGGGTGGATGGGGTGTGTAAAAATTGTATGAAAAACTTTTAAAAAAACAAATAGCGCTTCTCAGGTGCTGGCGTGGGGATCGGCGTGACCGTATCGGCCACGATGCTTGATACTTGTTTGTCATGAATTGTTTCAAGGTTGAAAAGACCTTCAACCCGAACCCAGGTATCATTTTTTAGGCCCTCTTCGGTTGCCGTATTCACCCTGATAGAAAACGGCAAGGCGTCGGCTGCACAGCAGGCAACGGCAAATCGGAACAGCATAAAGCTGTTCTTATCCACCTTCGCCCCACGATAAACCATCCCCTCGACAACGACCGGCTTACCATTGAATTCCTCAGCATAAAGAATCAAGTCCAAGAGGTTTGTCGCATTTCCAGAGAGAGCTGTCGATGGTAATTCTGCTAGGTTTGTCGTTTTAAAAGGAACACCTTGGCCGGTTTGTAATAATCTTTTTGCTAAGGCATCCGTTCCCAGACTTTGACCATAGATGGTCCAGAGAAAGATCACCGGCACAATAAGAACTGCCGTTTTGATCCATGCATCAAATTGAAAGGCGGCCATAGACTTTAATGAGAATTGGGAGATAAATGCGGCGGTAAAAGCCAGCAGCAAGATGAGCGCCAGGATCAAAAGCGGCCAAAGCTTCGGTTGAATGAAGGCTTTGTAGCGTCCGTCCTCCAGCAGCCAGTAGTAAGCATTAAGCCAGGCGATGAAAATTAATGCCGGCAGGCTTGCAGTCAAAATGGTGGCGGATCGTTTGAATTTTTCTTGCATGTGATCGCAGTTGTCTTTTAGGTAATATTCACAGCCTTTCCAATAATATCATACTCACAAATACCGCTGCAAAGGTAAACGCCGTTAGTGCTGCGATGGCGCGGATTCGAAAGACCCTGAGATACATCAGAATTAATTTAATATCCAGCATCGGCCCCAGTATCATAAAGGCCAATTGAGCGGAAAGCGGTACCGGGCTCGAACGAAACGAGGCGGCTACAAAGGCATCCGCCTCGCTGCATAAATTCAATACCATCGCCATGACCATCATGAGCAGTATCGAAAGAGCGGGGGTATTCATTACCGAAGCGAAAATTTGGCGCGGTACCAGGGTTTGCAATAAGGCGGCCATAAACGCCCCGATGATCAGAAACCGTCCGATATCAAAAAAATCACCGGCGGCATGGCTGAGGGCGAGGACGGCCTTTTCACCCCATACCGCGGATTTGCCGTGGCTGGAGATTGAGGCAGCATTTTTCTGAAATCGATTGGGAAAAAACTCACCGCGCACTGCTTTGGCCCTGGTAAAAATCAGGCCCATTAACAGACCGATGGCTACCGCAATCAGGTACCCGAAAATCATGCGGCGTGCGACCACTGGCCAGTCGGCCAAGTAGGCTACCGCCGTCGACGCGGCCACAATTGGATTGACAATAGGGCCGCCCAACAGAAAGGCGATGGCCGCACTGAGTGGAACGCCCTTATGCAGCAATCTCCTCACAACCGGTACGATGGCACATTCGCAAACCGGAAATATGATACCGATTGCAGCGCCGACAAAAACCGTCCACCAGCGCCCCTCCGGCAGCCAGCGTGTAATTTTTTCCCGGGAGATAAACACTTCAATGAATCCCCCGATAAGACTGCCCAGCAACATAAAGGGCAGGGCCTCCAAAACAATGGAAACAAAAATGATTCCCAGGGTGTGAAATTGAGCCCGGTCGCGGAAAAACACCAGCAGGCCCAGAGCAAAGAGCACAAACAGCAGCTGGGCAACCTGTGCAATTCGACCACTTCTCGAATGATCATGCCCTTGATGCAGATCATCCGAAGCAACAGCGGAAGGCGGTTTAATTGAACTGCTCATAGATTAGACTGTTTTTTTGTTTTCGTGGCTGACCTGCGGTGAGGAACTCGACTGCAAGTCACTTGAAGTCCCCGGCCGGGATCAAGCCGATCCCACAACTTCTTATGTATGACACTTTTCAGCCGGTATTCTCAATAAAAAAAGCAGAATCAATAATGATTCTGCTTTTAGATATTTTTTCTTTGGAAATGGCCATCCATTTCCAAAGAAAAAATTTTTAGCCGCACTTATTGAAGCCGCAGAAGTGACACATCATGCAGCCCTCTTCAAAACTAACGGTTTGGCCGCATTCCGGGCACTTTTCGCCCATCAGGCTATATTCGGTTTTGTGATTTTTTGGGGCATTATCTCCGGTCATATATTGTTTTTCCAGAACGCGGGAAATGGCATCCGGAATGGACAGCACCAGACCCCCGTCCTGAAAAATTGGATACTCGCCGCCAATCCCCTTTAGCTGATGGACAATTTTATCCACTTTGACGCCTGATCTCAGCGCCAATGACACCAGCCGCCCAATGGCTTCCGTCTTGGCGGTGGTGGAGCGGCCTGATTTGCCGATCGTGGCGAAAACTTCAAACGGCCGTCCTTCGAATTCAGTTACGGTCACATACAGGTAGCCGTATCCCGTCTTAATTTTAGTGGTGTAACCGCCCAGGGTCTCCGGCCGTTCCTTGACAGCCGTCATAAATGGGCTATCAACCGTTTCTTCTTTGTGGGCAAACGAGAGGACCTGGTTTTCCTTGCTGCCGTCCCGGTAAATCGTGACCCCTTTGCAACCTAATTCATAGGCTAAATTATATACTTTTTTGACGTCCTCCACCGTGGCATCGTGGGGTAGATTGACGGTTTTGGATACGGCGTTGTCAGTGTATTTTTGGAAAGCGGCCTGCATGCGGATGTGCCAGTCCGGTGACACATCATGAGCCGTTACAAACACGTTGCGGACATCTTCGGGTATCTCCGGAAGGTCGTGAATACTTCCTTTTTTGGCGATTTCGTCCATCAAACCACGGCTGTAGAAGCCTCTTTCACGGGCGATCTTTTCAAAATAGGGGTTTACTTCCAGCAGCTTGTCGTTATCCATGACCGTGCGCACAAAACTCAGCGCGAATAGCGGTTCTATTCCACTGGAGCATCCTGAAATTATGCTTAGCGTGCCGGTGGGCGCAATGGTGGTGGTTGTCGCATTGCGGTACTTGATCCCCTGGTCTTTGAATATGCTTTTGTCGTAGTGATTAAATGGGCCTCTTTCCTGTGCCAGGGTTTGTGACGCATCATGGGCCGTTTCCTGGATGAAGCCCATCACGGATTCGGCAGTTTCCAGGGCCGCTTCGGAATTATACGGAATGTTCAACTGGTAAAGCATGTCGGCGAAACCCATCACCCCCAGGCCGATTTTACGGTTGCCCTTAACCATTTCAGTGATTTCAGGCAACGGATATTTTGACATTTCAATGGTGTTGTCGAGAAAGCGGACCGACAGATCGACGATGTCCTTCAGTCCCTCATAGTCGATCATTGGTCCGTCTCCGTTTTCAAGTACAAACTTGGCCAGGTTGATGGAGCCCAGATTGCATGCCTCAAGGGGCAGCAGGGGTTGCTCACCACAGGGATTGGTGCTCTCGATGTCACCGAGGGCGGGCGTGGGGTTGTCGCGGTTAATTCGGTCTAAAAAGATGATTCCCGGGTCGCCGTTTTTCCAGGCCTGTTTCACCAAGGTGTCGTAGACTTCGCGGGCATTTAATTTGCCGACCGCTGTTTGGTCCTGCGGTTCAACCAGTCCGTAATCCACGCCATCGGCTGCCGCTTTCATGAATTCATCGGTTACACCCACCGATATATTGAAATTGTTCAATTCCCGGTTTTTCCGTTTGCTGTGAATAAACTCCATGATATCCGGGTGATCCACCTTTAAAATGGCCATGTTGGCGCCACGGCGGGTGCCACCCTGTTTAACCTGTTCGGTGGCGGTGTTAAAAATTTTCATAAATGAAACGGGGCCCGACGCCACACCCCCGGTAGTTCCAACGGTGCTGTTTTTCGGGCGCAGCCGGGAGAAGGCGAAACCCGTCCCACCACCGGATTTATGTATGAGGGCCGCGTTTCGCAGGGCGCCGAATATCCCCTCCATGCTGTCTTCGACCGGCAAAACAAAACAGGCGGCCAACTGACCCAGTCTGCGTCCGGCATTCATGAGGGTAGGGGAGTTGGGTAAAAATTTAAACTCGGTCATAATCCGGTAAAACAATTCCTGCACTTCCGCTATGCGGTTTTCATCGTCGTCGAATTTTTTTTCGGCTTTGGCGATGTGGCGGGCAACCCGCTGGAACATGCGATCCGGTGTCTCGGTGACTTTGCCCTGGCTGTCTTTTTTCAGGTACCGTCTGCGAAGGACCCTTCGGGCATTGTCCGAGAGAATCAGGCGGTTTTTAAAAAAGATGGATTGGTCCAACCGGGTGGGAGACGGCTTGGTCAATCCGTACTCCAGCAACTTGGATTCGATCATCTTTTCGATCATCGACATGGTGATCGTTTGAAACTCCATGCGGGTGATTTCTTCCCGCAAAGAGCGGCTGATGCCCAAGGCCTGATCCGTATCAATGGGGTTGTCCCTTATCAGGATATCCGAAAACAGTTGATCATCCCACATGTGGGTGCCCAAATCAAAACGCCCCTCGTTAGTAACCAGAAATTTACCTTTCTGCCCCATTGAACTTCTCCTATTCAAATACGAATTTGTTAATAATTTCTACCAACTGTATCAGGCGGCCGTTTTTAAACAATTTTAAATAGCTAAGTTGAGCGATAGTCGAGGTTTATTCGCTCTATTTAGGCAAAACAGACCAGCATAAAACAACATAGACCCTATTTTAGAATTTTCAACATAGGAATGTGACTTGGATGAAAAGGGCACCGTATGAATGCAAGTCGCATGCAGCAGGGTTTATGACCGATATTGAACGAGGTTACTCATTCGTTCGGCTTGCATTTATTTGATAGCGGCACCGTTTGAATCTATCAGGTCCAACAAATAGCCGTATTGGTTTTTGCCATACAAATCCCGCTGCAACGGGGTTGCAGGTTCAACCATTACTGTACTGACGTCCTCTTGCATTTTTGACCGATGGCCCCAAAAGCAAGCCATCCCGTACGGCGCTCGGGATGGTCGTTGACTCAAAACGCTTCAGTATTACATACTACATATTGTATGTCAATAAAAAAAATACCCCAATATATGTCATAATGGCAACAGGAATGACAAAAACAGGATGAAAACTATTTATATCGGCAAGGATTGTCTGCGGTGCCATGTTTGCCGATATACGTTAATAAATAGTAGATCGGCTAACATAGCTTGACATTCGATTCTTGCCGATCTATATCTTATGTATGTTTATTGGGCGTAAATATGAACTAAAAATCATTGAACAAGCGATTGTTTCGAAACGTGCCGAACTTGGAATAGTATACGGGCGAAGACGAATCGGCAAAAGCACATTGCTTAAACAAGCCGCGCCAAAGAAGAACACGCTGTATTTTGAGGCCCTTCAAGGTGTGTCCTTGAAAAAACAAATCGAACACTTTACCTACCAACTTTCCAAGCAAACCGGCACGCCGATAATTCTTGCCCGCAACTGGCACGAAGCTTTCGACGCCTTGACCCTGCATATCAAAAAAAAGCGGTGTTATATTGTTTTTGACGAGTTTCCATGGATGGCAGCAGGAAGAAGTGAACTCGTTGCTTTATTTAAATATTATTGGGATAACCATTGGAAACAGAATCCGAATCTGACTGCGGTAATTTGTGGTTCCGTTGCCAGTTTTATACTAAACCATATTGTTCATTCAAAAGCGCTTCATAACAGAAAAACATTTGAAATTAGGCTGCAACCGTTATTAGCTGACGAATCAAAGCTATTTTTTAAAAATTTGCGGTCAGAACACGAGATATCTAAATTCTTAATAGTTTTCGGAGGTATTCCAAAATATCTGGAGCAGATCGATCCTCACACATCTTTCGAAAACAACATCGACCAGCTGTGTTTTCAAAAAAACGGGTTCTTCATAAACGAATTTGAAACCATATTCAAAGAGCAGTTTAAAGTTATCAAAACCTATGAAAAAATTGCACGCGAGTTGGCAAAAAAAAAGTGCTCCAAAGAAGAGTTAAGCAAAAAACTAAATTTAGGTTCGGGTGGTGGGTTAACCGAATATTTGAAAACACTCGAAAAAGCCGATTTTGTGAAAATATTTACCCCTGTATCGCCCTTGACCAGACAGGACCTAAAAACAAAAGCCAATGTTTTGTGGGATGAGTGGCTGCGATTCTATTTCAGATATATGGAACCCAATAAAAAAATTATTGCGATGAATACAAAGCCGGGTCTGTTCAACCAGCTTGCGGGAAAAAGCTTAGATACCTTTTTGGGCTTGTCCTTTGAGCAACTTTGTATGAAAAACCTGCCCGCACTTCTTGACAGCATTGGGTGCGACATACATCAGATCATTAATTTCGGGCCGTTTTTCAGACAGCGAGGTCGAGGAAAAAATAAAGAAGAAGGGCTCCAAATCGACATCCTGCTCCATAGAAAAGGGCAAATTCTCACTTTATTTGAATGCAAGTATTCAACAAAGCCTGTTGGCACGACAGCCATTTCAGAGGTGGAGCGTAAAATCAGGTTTCTGAAAGCGCCCCGGAATTTTACAGTTGAAAGGGTACTGATAACCGGAAGCGGTATTACACCGGGGCTCCAGAGAAGCGATTATTTTCACCACATTTTGGGGATCGAAGACCTTTTCAAGTCCTCTCATTAAGCAGCACTTAATTTGATACTTCTTCCCCACTGCTTCGATTCGCAGGCAGAAAATTACGCTGAAAAGGGATCATTACTGCTGGCTCTTTTTCCACTCCTGATAGGCTTTAAATTCCTTCCATTCTAAAAATTCCTTATAGTTAGCCGAGCTGCGGGAGCCTTTCTGCCACTGCTGATATTCCTGGAATTCTTTAAAATCAGTCGAACCTTTGGCTGATTTTTTCCACTCCTGATATTCATGGAATTGGGCTTTTTCCTTTTGCCACTGCTGGAATTCCTGAAACTCCTGGTAATCCCGGGCGCCGGCAGGCGTTTTGGCGGGATGCTGCGCACCGGCCTGAGAACCTGCCGCCACTGCTGCCGCGGCACCCGAAGATGCGGATGTATCGGTGGTTTTCTCACCTGCGGTCTCGGAGGTTTTGGCATCCGAATCTTTCGGAAAAACGCCACCCTTCTTGGAGTCGTAGACGGTGAGTTCCCCATCTTCGCCGGTAAAAATCCCGGGACCTTCTTTCATTTCACCCGCCGTCGGCTGGTAATCATAAGGTTTGGCATTGCAGCCGGCCCATGCAAAAAGTAGCCAGCCGGCCGCCAGAACCAGTGCACAATTTTTTTTGATTTTTAGCATCCTTGATACCCCTTAAAATTTCACCCGGCCACCGGCCATAAAGACGTTGATGTCGTCCGGGTCGCTGCCCTGATCAAGGTCCAGCATATATAGATAATAGGTACCATAGAATTCAACACTTTGCCAGGGGGTAAATACATAGGCAAGTCCCAGGGTGTCACCCTTGTCGTCTTTGTTCGATAAGCTCTCGGTGCGGGACCACTGAACGGATGCCGCGTGCTTCTCCAGGAATTGATAACCCACCTTGCCGAAAATGTTCCACGGATCTGTATTGTCCTGTTTCTGATACGCGTACGAAGCGGTCAGGTTCAGTCCGAAGTCGAAAAGCATCGACGCCGATGAGCTGAACCGCCCGTCCCAGCTTTGGCTGCTGCCGCCATCAGACCAGCCGCCGGCGGCGGCAAATTTGGCCCATCCGAAATCACCGGCATAGCGCAGGGCCCCATCCCAAATGCTGCTGTTGCCCGTGCTGCCGGAGGCATAGAATCCCCAGAATTTGGGCGTGTCATAGCGCACCCGGTCCTTGCGGCTGAGGCCGTCGAAATTCGAACGGGAGCCGCCGACACTGATGCCGGTTCTAGCACCATTTTTCTGGAATTCGAAACCGCCACCGACATCCCCAACACTGGAATAGGCTGCAACTGTGGTACCGGATAAATCCACCTCGGAGGTGCTGTTGGCTGCCATGTCGCCCTGGCCCAGCCAGAGCTTGCCCCAGGGGGAGCCCACCCAGAACTCCATTTTACGTTCGTTGAAATTAATATCCCCGACATCACCATCGAGATCCATATTCATATCGTTTGAGGCGTTGGACTTCATCTCAACTTCCCAAACGATTCCAACGGATAAATCATAATCAAAATCATTGGATCCGGTAAACCGAAAGCGGGTCGAGGAGTTGCCGTTGTCCACAAAAAACCATTTGGCTGTATCGCCGTCATCGGCATACATGGCCCCCCGGTTGATCTGGCCGGAAATGGCAAAATCAACGGCATGGGCCGGCGAAATGATTAACATTGCTGCTGCCAGTGCCAATGCCATGAAACCAATATGACTTTTCTTCTTCAACATGTTTTGCTCCTAATTTTTTTGCGAGTCATTACAAAAACGTTACCAATACAAAGCCTTTTTTCTTCAAACTGTGATGTTGGGCAGAATGTTTAGTCCATCTCCGCCACCTCCCTTCCCGGTTTGGATTTCATTGATTTATCAGGGTTAGACATTGCTAATTTCTCTTTGGTCGATAAATCAGCTGCAAGCGTAAGCAGGTTCAGATTTGACCTGAATCACTATTCTGTGTACCTAATAGTATTGGAATGACTCTATATCAAAGTAGGTCGTATCGATAAAGGTTATCTTTCACAAAAATCCATTAGGATTTTATTCGTTATGGTATGTAAAAATAAATAATTTTAGTAGCGGAACTGAATAGGGCAAACCCTGTAGTTGCGGAAAAAAAACACCTTATTTGAGAGGGATGCAAGAACTGAGTTCGCTTCGCATAAAATGGGAATGTTGGAATGCTGCAATAGTGGAATTATGAATTAACGCGTTTTGGCCTCCGTCTTTTAGAGCCAACGGCTCGGATAGAGCATTGGGATGATGGGCCTATAGAAACAAGGAGCCACATATTTATAATGGGTTATAGAATTTTCGGGACGTTTAATTAATGCGGAAATTAAAGGGAATGCCCTTGCGGTTGGTGCTGGTCCTGGAGGCTTTGATCCTTAACATTAAGATCTGTAAGAATAGTCTGAACCAGTGCAATCATATCTTCACCGGTCCAGTCATCCTTCGGGACCAGGTGCTCGACCCCTGATTGCTTCGCGGCCGCCTGATATTCCGGTAAATCATAACTCGTTAAAATGACGATAATAATATCCGGATGATCTATTTTTATATGGCGGGCAAGGTCCAGGCCGCTTTCCGATGGCAGGTGCATCTCGAGAAAAATTAAGTTCGGGCTGAAGTCCGGCACCATTGCCGAACCTTGACTGCCGTCAGATGCTTCCCGGATGTCAACGAACGGGAACCGGTTAACCAGAACTTTTTTCAACGATCGGCGAAACGGATCATTTGGATCGACGATTAATATTTTAAACATTTGGGGGTACCCCGTGATCTGGCTGCTGGTATGAATCTAAGAAGCTGGTCAGAAATAACGCTGCGGACTTAGGATCTAATAACCAAATAATACATTAACGAATAACGCTTAATTGAGCGTTATTGGCTCAATTAAGGTACTGCTGAAAGTTCAATAACATAGTTTACTAAAAAATCGGGGCGTGATAAATAGAGTGAACACTGTATATTTAACGCAATTTTGCTGTATTTTCCTTTTTTTAGGTCCGCATACTACCAGCAGTAGAGGGAAGTCATGGAAAATAAACTGAGCATTGTGCTGGCCGACGACCATACGATCCTGCGTGAAGGCTTGCGGGCGCTGCTGACTGCCGATTCAAGCTTTGAGATTATCGGTGAAGCCCGGGACGGCCGCGAAGCCGTGCGTTGCGTTGAAAAGCTGGGACCGGATCTTTTATTGATGGACCTTTCGATGCCCCGCATGAGTGGCATGGACGCGATTCGGGAGATAAAAAAGCGCTATCCTGAAACCAAAATCATTGCCCTGACCGTTCACAAAACAGAGGAATATCTCCTGACTACACTTCAGGCCGGAGCCGACGGCTTCGTTCTCAAAGACGCGACCCATGGAGAGCTTATCACAGCCATCAAAAGCGTGATGGGAGGAAAATCCTATCTCAGCCCCGGTGTTTCGGAAAAGGTTATCGAAGGCTATCTGGAAGGCAAAAAGAGCACCCGATCCCTCTCCTCCTGGGAATCGCTTTCACAGCGCGAACGGGAAGTGCTGAAACTGATCGCCGAAGGCTACAAGAACAAAGAGATCGCCGAGGATCTATGCATCAGCTTAAAAACCGTGGAAAAACACCGGGCCAACCTGATGAAAAAGCTGGATCTTCACAATGCGGCGGCGTTGACGGTTTATGCGGTGGATAAAGGGCTTGTAAACAGATAAAAATTGAAATTTTATCCAAAAGCTGTCTCAAAAAAGCATTTTACGCCCAATGGCCGCGTTACGATTCAGTCTTAAATGCTCACGTACTAACGTGTACGCTCCGCTTTAAAGCAGAATCGACGCCTTGCCCTTTGACGTAAACTACAATTTTGAAATAGCTTTTGTTTTAAGTTATAGATTCAGGAAGATCGTAACTCTCTGAATGATAGAGGTGCCGCTAACTGGCATTCTATTTGACATTTTTATCGTCATATTGCATGCCAAATGACGAAGCACTTGTTTAGAATTATTTTAATACTTAATTATTATTTTTCATTCCTCTCAGTGCGTCTGTCATATAACGTTCTATAATTCCTCAGCAGTGAATTGAACCCATTGAACAAGACGATCACGCAACGGTTCGTCAATCCTGAGCGTACAGATTCGTCCTATAAGAGTTTCCGGGTTGATCATCTTTTCAATTAACAGTATGCGCACAAAATCTCTGTCCTTTTCCCTGTAGGCTGCAAGCTTGCTGGCCGCAATATCGTGCACTTCAACGCACCATCCGGTTTTACCATTGGTAGAAATCTCGTCAAAAACCGGCGTTGCTCTGAGTTCCCAACCTTTTGAAAGCATTGCGGCCTCTCCTATCGACAAACCATGTACATAAAAACCATGGGTCTGATGAAACAGGGACAATTCTCCTAGTGCACCATCGATAGCGTTGATTTTATCAGATCGATTCTTTGGTTGGACATCCACCTCGACAGAGGCACGCAGTTCTTCCGGCGCATTCGGGAATTCTCCGAGAATTGCCTGCGAGCCGAATATCCATAACTCGGAATCTTCAGAGACTTCACATGCCGCCCTAATTGCATGTTCAAGCTGGGCACGCGTCATGGGTTCTCTCCGAGATCTTTCAGCAAACGGCTTCGTTCCTCAGGGTTTAGAATGGCTAAAAGTGGATTGCTCTGACGTAAACGATTGGCTCGTTGACTGGTCGAATTTAAAAGTTGCGATAAGCGCCGAATAGAATATGATTCCAGGATATCCCGCCATTCTCCAATATCTTTAGTCGCGGCGCCCTGATCGCTCTTCAATAGGCGTAGGACATGTTCCTTTGCTCTTCGCACAAGGGAAGTATCGAGTTCGATAGCTCCGGCTAAATTGCGCGACAGCTCCAGCATCTGTTGGTCTTTTTCCTCATGAGTCAGAGGCATTGCATACATTTTCCGACTATAATTGTCCGGAAATGGCAGAACACCATACAAAGGCGTAACCTTATCGGCTTCTAAAATGAGAAGATCCGCTTTTGTATAGCCATTCAATTCAATTGTAAGATCAAAGTCTCGCTCTACTTGAGACAGTTGCTTTTGCAGTCGTTGTACGTAGTTGGTCAAATGCTTCGTTTCATGCAGGATACCCAATATTATTGGGTCTCCAAATTCATTCGGGAAATCTTGAATCCATGCTGCACGCGCATATGGTATCATTTTCTCAATTTTGTCTTTAATGGCGCCAAGTAGATCGTCGTAACGCTCCTTTTCAGATTGAAAAAGACCCGCCACCGCCCTCACAAGCTTATCGGAATGGCGAAGTTCATACTGATGTTTTCGCCCCCCGCCAACGCGAACGACAAAACCTGATTGGACGAGTCGCTTTAATGCTTTATGTGCCCCGGGGATAGTAAGTCCAGCATGCTCGGCGGCATTCGGCGCGGTGAGAGGCCCCTCAACCTCATTTGCCAAAACCCTCAACAGGCGCACCTGAGCCTGGGTGCCCAGGAGTTCGTTGAGCGGATTGCGCAAAGAATTTTGATCAGAGACTATCGGCCGCATTGCTGTGTTAACTCCATTTTAGTGGGTGCAAGTTATAGTGCATCGTAAATATTTAAACAATAGTTAATTTAACTTAACGGTTGTTTATATTTATCAACTATAGTTAACATGATAGACTAACAATAATCGAAGACCATTGCAAGCCATTTTTATCGATTGACGATTTGGGATCTCGGATTTTCGCGATTTCGGATTTGGGATTTCGGAATTTGGATTGATTGTAAGGAAGGATTAAAATTTCACTGACTTTTCCGCTGGGAAAAGCTGATGCCCTTCAAAAACAGTCAGTATCACCAGTCGATCTTCAAATACTTGATAAACAATGCGGTAATTTCCCTCGATCAGTTCACGGATATCGTCGCGCAAAAATTCCGGCACTTTGCGGCCTGCAAGCGGCGACTGGAGAGTATTCTGTGCACGCTCTCTTAAGCGACCGACCCATCTTTTGGCCGCAGCCGGATTGTCGGCGGCAATATATCGCCGAATAGCTTGCAGATCTTTTCTGGCCGTTTCGGTCCAAAAGAGTTTCATAGCTCTTTATCCAAATCTTCATCCGGCAGAATCCGCCCATTTTGAACATCCGCCAATCCTCTTTGCACAGCGTCAACGAAACGGGCCTGTTCTGTGAGAAGGTCAAAATCGGAAGGCGAAATGAGAACAGCCGCTGCTTTACCATTTTGGGTGATTACGAGGGGACAACGCGAGCTCTGGACTTCATGGAGCATCCTGGACGCTTTATTTTTAAAGTCCGACAGGGAAACGATGTTTTGGGAAATGTTGATTGGTTTCATTTTCAGTACCTTTATATTTATTCGGGCTTAAATTTATACCTAATATAGACCAGAATTCGGATTTAATCAAGGACGATCTCTTCCTAGTCGGAAGCGGTATATCAAAAAGAATCGACCCGAATGAGTCTTCAGGCCCCGAGTTCACCACCGAATTCTAATCTGGGGTATGTATTCGATGTCAAAGGGCTTATGGGTGACATATCGCTTAAAGGTGCGAAATTTTCTAAAATCGACCCGGCTCAATAATAATTCAATATTCAATGGCCTGGGGTTTCCAAACAACCCGGATCGTGGTTCCTTCCCCTTCTGCTGATTTAATATGGAAGTTTGCCCCCGACAGCTCGGCTCTTTCGCGCATACTGGCCAGACCGAAGCCCCGCCTTGAAGGTATCAGGGATATGGCTTCGGTCAAATCAAATCCCGTGCCGTTGTCATGCACGGTTAACTCAACCCCGTTGTCTGTTTTTTGTAAAGATAGCTGAACCAAATCGGCCTGACTGTGTTTGACGACATTGTTGAGGGCTTCCTGCAATATTCGATAAATGACGGTTTTGAGCGGGGAGGGAATGTCGTTTTCATGGATATTTATTTCTCTTTTGATCCGGATGCCTGAATATACATTTTGAAATTCACGGCAAAACCAGTTGATGGTGGCCAGAATCCCCAGGTCATCCAGAATGGAGGGGCGTAGATCCTTGACGATGCGGCGGACTTCCTCAATTGTCTTTTGGGTTAATGGAATGACGGTTTCCAGCGACGTAAATTCGGCGTGATCGGGACTTTGGCGCAGTTCTCTCAGCGAATTTTCCACACTGAATTTTATGGCGCTTAATGCCTGACCGATTCCGTCATGCAGTTCTCTGGCGATTCGCTTGCGCTCTTTTTCCTCCGTCGACAGCAGTTGGTTGGACAGAATCCTAAGCTCCTTGTCCGATTCCCGCAGAGCTTCCTCGGCCTGGCGCCGTTTGGTCATGTCCTGAACTATCCCCGCAATAGCGGGGCCGTCCTGGTAGTTAATCAAAGAGAGGCTGCGCATGACCCAGATCGTATCACCGTTTTTTTTCAGACCGCGAATTTCATACTCTGACGGCACTTTTTCGCCCCGCAGCCGCTTTTCTCGCAATTCTATTACCAGCGGGCGATCTTCGGGATGAACGAGCATCGTTGAATCCAGGCCGATCATTTCATTTTTTGAATATCCGTAGATTGCGGCGAATTTGTCATTGGCAAAATCGATTTTTCCATCTTTGTTAATATAAACCCCGATCAAGGCATCTTCGACCAGGGTGCTGTATTTGTTCTCCGATTCCCTTAGCGCAGCCTCAGCATATTCGCATTCGGAAATTTGGGCGCGCAGTCGCTCGTTGGTTTTTTCAAGTTCAGCGGTCCGTTCAAAAACCTTTTGTTCCAACTCATCGCAGGCCCGGCGCAGTGTTTCCTCCGCCAGTTTGCGATCGGTGATCTCGTTTATCACGGTGCGAAATTGACCTGAATCGCCGTTGCCATTAGGAACCGCTACACTATCCAGCTGAACCCAGTGGGAGTGCCCGTTGCCGTTCAAAAGCTTTACGTCGCAGGTCTGCTTTTTACGGCTTTCAAACAGTCGTTGGCTGTGGGATTGGAAAATATCCAGGGAATCTGATGCGATAAACTCTGAGAAAGGTTGACTCAACAAACTGTCCCGCTCTTTACCCAGCAGCAAAGCGCCGGTGGGATTGACATTTAGAATGACACCGGACCGATTAAAGGTGAAATAGCCTACCGGTGCAAATTCAAAATAATCCACATACCTTCTTTTGTAGTTTTTTGATTCCGGACGATTGACGTTATCGCCTGAGTTCGGATCGTCATTTTGGGGTGGGAGTCTGCCTTCGGTCATCGAAACCTCCAACGGGATTTTTCCGCTTCAAGGAGGCTTTATGCGAGGCTTATGTTTTCATTAAAACTACGTCGTACCGGTTGGCCCTGCATGCCCGCGGAGGAAAAATCCATAATCCCGCTGAAGCGGGATAGTATTAATAGTTATGTTTGAAGGCCAATAAGCTAGTATCTGAGCTGTTTTGTCACGTTAAATTCATCCGTATTTTCCGGATCACTCAAATAATTTTGTCTGCTCCAAGTCGGCGTGTGTCTGTGGCTTAATTTTTTAAGTCCGCGTGTTACTTATCGCACTAGTTGTTAAAAATTTCAACAATTTGCATTTTAGAATTTACTCAATTATAAATGAACCATAAATGTGGTTTCCATTGAATGCGGGATCGTCAGAATATATGATCGAACGATTTCGACCTGTGTTCGGATAAAACACACCCTTTAATTCTTGCGAATCATTGACAAAGACACCCCAGTTTTAATAGTTTCTGAACTGAAACAGAAGTGGGTTTAATTATTTTTGGGTTTGTAAAACATCATTTAAAATAGAGATTACTAACATGATTGAAATCGGGGGGACGTCAATTACCGCTATTAACATAATAATCGGCCTAATCGTGCTGACACTTGGCCGCCAGCTTTTCTGGCTCTTTGTCGGGTGCATCGGTTTTGCAATTGGCTTGCATTACGCACCTTATTTGTGGAATGTTCAATCCAATTTGCTGCTGCTGCTTCTGGCAAGCCTCACCGGCATTATTGGTGCTGTTTTGGCCTTTTTCTTTCAGAAAGTTGCAATCGGATTGGCGGGTTTTGCCGGCGGAGGCTTTATCGCCTTAAATCTTTTTTACGTATTGGGGGTCAGGATGGAGCAGATTATCTGGCTGCCGTCTGTTATCGGTGGGGTCATCGGCATCTTCCTGTTATTTTTTATCTTTGACTGGGCCTTGATAGTTTTTTCATCCCTTACCGGAGCCACGATGATTGTCCAGGCGGTAAATCTAACCCCCGGCGTAAAACAGATAGTCTATTTCGCGCTGGTGATTATGGGAATCGCGATTCAGGCTTTCTGGTATCGGAAAACGCCGTCGGTGCGAGAGTAAAGCCCATCCAATTTTTAACTGGAGATGATTATCCTTCGGCAGCTCGCTGCCGAAAATCTCCGTGCTAAAAACCGGGCGGAAGATCAGTATCGGATAACAAACTTCGGATCTTGCAAAATGTTGTAGAATATCCTAAGGAAGATATGATTCTACTTTGACCCTTTCTGCTGACGGCGACGCAAGGGTGGTGTAAAAGCCGGTGGAGATGTATTAGCCAAACAATAACCACTAAAACGGGAGGAGGAGCTAATGGGTAAAAAAGAATTAACACGCAGAGACCTACTTAAGGCCGGACTGGTGACGGCCGGTGCGGCCGTTCTCGGCCCGGCGGTGTTCAAACCAACCGGCGCCTGGGCCGCTACCCCGAAGATTAAAGGCCCGATCAAGGTCGGCTATCAGGCCATTATGTCCGGCGCCCTGGCCGGTTACGGGGAGTTCCACAAAATGGGTGTCACCATGGCCCAGGAAGAGATCAATGCGGCCGGCGGGATAGCCGGCAACAAGCTGGTTGTGGAATTCAGGGATTCCACGCTCAAAAAACCCGTGGCCATTAAAAATGCGCGCTATTTCGTGGACAGCTGGGGCGCGGACGTTATCGCCGGGGTGGATTCATCCGGCCAGGCGCTGGCCCTGGCACCGATCGTGGCGGAGCTGGACCGGGTATTGATCGTGACCCACGCGGCAACCGAAAAACTCACCGAAGAGCAGGTTTATAAAAACGGGATCAAACAGATTTTTCGAATCAGCACACCCACCTACCAGGACGGCAATGCCGCGGCCTTTGTGGCCAAGGATCTGCCCGCCAAAACCTGGGCGACGATCAGCCCCAAGTATGAATACGGCTACACCTGCTGGAAGATGTTTAAAAACACCCTGGGCAAACTGAAGCCGGATGTCTCTTTTACGGCGGAGTCCTGGGCCCCGTTCGGCACCACTGATTTTCGGCCCCACATCAACACCATTATGGATGCCAAACCGGAAGGGTTTTATTCCACCGAA
The DNA here is from genome assembly GCA_902749685.1 of Olavius sp. associated proteobacterium Delta 1. Taxonomy (GTDB): domain Bacteria; phylum Desulfobacterota; class Desulfobacteria; order Desulfobacterales; family JAFDCJ01; genus JAFDCJ01. The sequence goes on from CACVKW010000872.1 coordinate 39,181, forward strand.
TGGGCCGGTGAACTGATCACGTTCGTCAAGCAGGCCAACCAGGCCGGTATGTTCGATAAAATCAAACACGTCATGTTTCCGGTCGGGGCGGCCATGGACGTCCTGGAGGGTCTCGGTGCGGAAATGCCGGACAACGTCTGGATCTCCGGGCGTTACTTCTTCCTGTACCCGAACAACGCCCGCAACAACGACTGGGTCCAACGCTTTAAAAAGCGCTGGAATCACTATCCCGCCTATGTTTCCGAAACCGGCTATTCGGCCATGTATGCCATCAAAAAAGCCGTTGAAAATGTCGGCTCCAAGGAAACCGCAGCGGTGGTTGCGGCGCTGGAAGGCATGATGCTTGACTCGCCGGGAGGGTATCGCGTCTTCCGCAAGGAAGATCATCAGGCGATTTACGATGTCCCCTGGGGGCTGACGACCTCGGACGCCAAGTACCCGTTTAAAATTATGGGCAAGCAGGTCCTGATTCCCGCCACGGATTGCTTCAACCGGCCGCCGTTCGAGGGCGAAGGAACCACACCGCCGTATTGATGCGGTTGACCTGATGCCGGACTGCCAAACAGGTTTGAACGGCAGCATTCAAATATGACAGCGGGTTCCGGTTCAGGGACCCCCTGTCGTTTTTTAGCGGAGGTGTGATTTGAGTCTGGAATCCATTGTCCATGTTTGCCTGGCCGGCTTGTCGACCGGAATGTTTATCTGGCTGGTCGCCAGCGGGCTGACGCTTATTTTCGGGGTTCTCGGGGTATTAAATTTTGCCCACGGCAGCTTTTACATGCTGGGGGCCTACAGCTGCTTTACGTTTTTGGGTCTGTTGGGTGAAAATTTCTGGCTGGGCCTGATCATCGGTCCGCTGTTCGTCTGTGTCGTGGGGTTTGTCGTTGAACGCTATTTCATTCGCTACGTCTACCACCTCGAATTGCCCTACCAGCTGTTGCTGACCTTCGCCTTCGTGCTGCTTTTCGACGACCTGGTCAAGATCCTGTGGGGAGCCGGTTCCCTGGGGTCGCCGACCGTACCCGGACTCTCCGGTTCGATATCCATTTTAGGCCGCAATTTTCCCACTTACAATCTGTTTATTATCGTTGTCGGTCCCATCGTGGCCCTGGGCCTATGGGCTCTGATCGAAAAGACCTGGTGGGGCCGCATTATCCGAGCGGCTTCCTCTGACCGTGAGATGGCATCCGCCATCGGTGTCAAAGTACCGTTGCTGTTTACCGCGGTTTTTGTATTCGGTACCTGGCTGGGAGCCGTTGGCGGCGGCCTGGCCGTACCGTATGTCGGACTGCTGACACCCGGCATGGGGGAAACCATTATTATCGATGCCTTTGTAGTCGCCGTCATCGGCGGATTAGGCAGCCTGAAAGGTGCGTTTTTGGGAGCGTTGATCATTGGATTGCTGTCTTCCTTCGGTACCCGCTATATCCCGACGTTTGACATGTTTTTGACCTTTATTCTGATGGCCGTGGTGTTGCTGTGGCGACCCCAGGGTATTTTCGGGGAGGCTTCCTGAATGGAAAAAAAATGGAACGTATTGTTGCTGGGACTGATGATCGCTATCCTGATTCTGATCGGGTTGTTTGCCGATCGGTTTGTGGTGTACCTGACTTCGCGCGTCATGATCCTGTCCATTTTTGCGCTGGGCTACAATATACTTCTGGGGGGCACCGGCCTGCTGTCGTTCGGACACGGGGCCTTTTATGCGGCCGGCGCCTACGGTCTGGGGTTGTTTTCGCTGCATGTCACCCCGCACCCGCTGGCCGGTATTCTGGTCGGGGTCTTATTCGCCTGCCTGCTGGCGATGGCCATCGGTTTTTTTTGCGTGCGCCATACCGAAATCTATTTTGCCATGCTAACACTGGCTTTCGGTATGATGGTATTTTCACTGATCTGGAACCTCAGAGATATTACCGGCGGAGATGACGGGCTGGTCGGTATCATGAAAGCCCCCATCGCGCTGGGAATTTTCAGCATTCCCATCAACACGCCGCAGTATTTCTTTTTCCTGGTTTTGTTTTGTCTGGTTTTAAGCGTCGTGCTGATCCACCGCATCCGGCATTCACCGTTCGGTCTGGTGCTCTCCGGCATCCGCGAAAACGACAGGCGGGTTGAGTTTGCCGGGGTCTCGCTGAAAAATTATCGCCTGGGAGCCTTTGTCATTTCCGGCACCTTTGCCGGGCTGGCGGGCACCCTTGGCGCGCTGCTGGAAAGCAATACCGATGCCTTTTCAGCCCACTGGAGCCATTCGGCCGAACCGGTTCTGGTCAGCTTGATCGGCGGTATCCAGACGTTTGCCGGCCCCATTGTCGGCAGCGCGATTTTTATTGTGCTGCGCGAGATCATCGAACGCTTCACCCAGAACTGGATGCTATGGTTTGCCATTATTCTATTGTTTATTATCATGGGATTTCGCGGCGGTGTGGTGGGGGGAATCCTGAAACTGCGGAAATAATATCTGGAGGAAATATATGGGGGCCCCGATACTTGTTATCGAAAATTTGAACAAAGCCTTCGGCCGGGTCCAGGCCGCCAGCAACATTGATTTGACCATCGATGAAGGCGTTCTGACGTCTATTATCGGGCCGAACGGCGCCGGCAAGTCCACGTTGATCAATATGTTGTCAGGTTCGCTGCCGGCTGATTCGGGCCGGATCGTTTTTCAGGGCACCGACATCACCGACTGGCCGATCCACCGGCGGGTCCGGATGGGATTGTGCCGGTCTTTTCAGGTCGTCAACGTTTTCCCGGAACTGACCGTTTTCGACAACATCCAGATACCGGTGCTCACCATCAACAACCGCTCACGGCGCATGCTGCGGTCCATTTTCAAGGAAACGGCCGTACGCCGAGAGGTCAATGAAATTTTGGAAAAGATCGGGCTTGTCTCCGAAGCCCGGACACCGGCCAGCGCCCTGTCCCACGGGGACCAGCGTGTGCTGGAGGTCGGCATCGCCCTGGCCGCCAGACCGAAGCTCGTGTTTCTGGACGAACCCACGGCCGGCATGAACCCGCTGGAACGGGTTAAAATCCTCGATAACATCCGGCAGCTTTCAGATTTAGGCCAAACAACATTTGTCATCGTCGAGCACGACATGGACGTCGTGTTCTCGCTGTCGCAGCGGGTGATTGTGCTGCATCACGGCGAGGTTATCGGTGACGGCTCGACCGAAGAGATTAGAAACAATCCCCGCGTGCGCGAGGTCTATTTGGGCGAAGAGGTAATGGTATGATTCTTCAGGTGGAATCGATCAATACATTTTACGGGAAATCACACATCCTGCAGGACATTTCGTTTGACGTGCAAGCCGGTGAAGTGGTGGCGTTGCTCGGCCGCAACGGAGTCGGCAAAACCACCACGCTGCGATCCATTATGGGATTGACCCCGCCCCGGAGCGGCTCCATCCGGTTCAAAGAAAACGAAGTTGCCGGCTGTCCGCCCTATGTGATGGCCAAAACCGGAATCGCCTACATGCCGGACGATCTGCGCATCTTTCCGGATCTGACCTGCGAAGAGAACCTGGAGATTGCCAGGCGGTTGTCCGGCCGTTCCGGCTACTGGACGCGGCAGCGGGTCGAAGCCCTTTTCCCGGCTCTGGGTGATCGCACCAAGCAGATGGGTCTCAATCTTTCGGGCGGTGAAAAGAAAATGCTGAGCATGGGCCGCACCCTGATGGCAAACCCGGACATGATTCTACTGGATGAACCCTCCGAGGGATTGGCCCCGATGGTGGTCGCCAATCTGGTGGCGGTCATCGGGGAGATCAAGAAAAAGGGAATGACGATCCTGATGGCCGATCAAAATTTAAAGTTCTGCCGGCGCGTCTGCCAGCGGGGCTATATCATCGAAAAGGGCTGCATCGTCCACCAAGACACCATGGAGGCAATTTGGGACGATGAGGAAGTTATCAAAAAGTATCTGGTGGTCTAGATAGGGAAGGCCTGCGATGGGATTAAAATTATTTGAATTGAAAGATAAAGTCGCCCTCGTGACCGGCAGCACCCGGGGTCTGGGTGAGGTTGCCGCCACGGCGCTGGCCAAGGCCGGGGCCGACATTGCCGTGTGCGGCCGCAACGCCACCGACCTTAATCGGGTAACGGCTGCCATTGGCGGGTTGGGGCGAAACGCCAGGGGATTTCAGATCGATGTGACCGACAAGGCCAAAGTGGCCGCAGCTGTCGATCAAATCCTGGAGTACTTCGGCCATATCGACATCCTGGTCAACAATGCCGGCGTCAACCACCGGGTACCGGTGCTCGAGTACCCCGAAGAAGAATGGGACCGGGTCATCAACACCAATCTCAAAGGCTATTTCCTGGTGACCCAGGCGGTGGCGCCCCAGATGATTGAAAATGGATACGGCAAAGTGATCAATATGAGCTCCATTCTCAGTGCAGTGGGACTGCCGCACCAGGTCGCCTATGCTTCTTCCAAGGGCGGCGTCGACCAGATGACCAAGGTGATGGCACTGGAGTGGGCCAAGCTCGGGGTACGCGTGAATGCCATCGGTCCGACCTATTTCGAAACCGAACTGGTGACCCAGATTCGCGATGATCCGGAGCGGTTTAATTTTATCAATGAGCGCACGCCCATGGGGCGCTGGGGCCACCTGTCGGAGCTGGAAGGAACCGTCATTTTCCTGGCTTCGCCGGCCTCTGATTTCATCACGGGCCAGACCATTTACGTTGATGGCGGTTGGACCGCTTGGTAGTCAAGATCATTAATTATTTAGGCGGCAGCTAATAGGCGAGTAACTATCTGAATTTTAATCAAAATTATAAAAATTCCAAGCACCAAAAACCAAATTACAAACAAATTCCAATGACCGAAATTTAAAATTCCAAAAAAAAATACTTCCACAGTTTTGCCAATGGCATCATCACCTGCAGATCAGGATCTGTGAAGCGATGTGACACAACTGTGGTGCATGTTTTGGTCATTGAATATTGAAGTTTGAGAATTATTTGAAATTTGATGCTTGAGATTTGGGATTTTATTGCCGCGTAAGATTTGCTGATAAACCGGATCAGATTTTACTTTGACCCTACCCCACCTCTTTATTCCCGTCCCCAATCATTTGTGCCCCCAGATCATAGGCGGTGAGGTTTAATGCCAGCTTGTCGGCGGGCATGGCTTCGCTGATGACGGCTTCAAAATCTTGTCTTGCCAGCGGCAGAACACCGATACCGGCTGCCGCCCCGATCATCATTATATTTCCTAAAATCGGATTGCCCAGCTCCATTGCCTTTGCGGTGGCCTCCAAAAACCAGCAGGCTTCCGACAGTTCTGAAACCCAGGATTTGATATCCTCTAGCGGTGGATACTGTTGATCACCTGAGATCACCCCAATGGCGTGAACGGGTCTCGTATTGCAGAGGACTTTGACGGTCGGGTTGCCGTAGCTTGCCAGCACCCGCATGGCTTCAGTGGGCTCCAGGGAAATAACCAGGTGACACCGGCCTTTTGGGATCTGCGGGGACCAGCTTGACCCGGTTGATATGCGCAGGTGGCTCATGACCGATCCGCCGCGCTGGGAGGCGCCAAATGTTTCACCGATGGTAACCTGCAGGCCCTGGCGGGACAGCATATTGCCGACTACCCGGGAGGCCATTACGTTGCCCTGTCCTCCAACACCGGTAATAATTATGTTATATGGATCATATGGCAGGCTGACATGATTCATGGCTTAAGCGACCTCCTTTCGCTGGATCGCGCCCGAAGGACAAATCGACGCGCACACCCCGCAGCCGACACAAATGACTTCATCGATGCCGGACACTTGCTGCTCAGGGTTCCATTTAAGTCCGGGACATTTGAAAATGCGGGTGCACAACTGGTTGCAGCCGCAATTTTGACCGAGACAGATATTTTCATCCACCGATACATCAAACATTTTTTTGCCCTTTTTCTGCGGACTTAGCGCACAGGCCTGTTTCAGGACCAGGACCTTAAGTCCTTTGATCTCAAAAAGCTCCAGCAGGGTTTGCTGGGTATGATCGATGTCAAATGGATCGCTGATCCTGACTGTGGCGCCCATGGCCTGACAAACTGCGGCTATATCTATCGCCGGGACCTCATTGCCGGCCGCATCCACCGGCAGCCCCGGATGGGATTGAAAACCGGTCATCGCCGTCCCGCTGTTGTCCAAAACCACAATCGTGATATCCGATTGATGGTGCACAGCGTTGATCAGGGCCGGCAACACAGCATGAAAAAAGGTCGAATCCCCAACCGTGGCCAGAACCGGCTGATCCATGCCGAATTGACCCAGCTTGCCAAAGCCGCTGGCCAACCCGACACCGCTGCCCATGGCATGCAGGGTCTTTAATGTACTGAATCCGGTCGGCAGCACGGCCATGGAGTAGCATCCGATATCACCACACCCAAATCCCTGCCGGCCGTCCAGCTGCAGGACATTGTGAAGGGTCCAAAATGAGGCCCGGTGGGGGCAGCCGGCACAAAAAGTGAGATCGCGGCCGGGTGCACCGGAGACAACCAATTCTTGTGAACGCCTGGCATATGCCGGCGGGGTGGCTTCATAATTGATCTCCATGATTTTCGCAAGGGCTGCAAGCACCAGATCCGGATTCATTTCATTCGTACTGGGAATAAACCCCTCGCGTTTGCCGTAAAAGATTTTCGAGCCTATTTTCGACGCCAGTTCGGCCGCAATAATTTTGACATTGTCTTCCAGAAACGAAATGACTTCTTCGACGATAAGAATTCTGTCCGTCATTTTAAGATAAGTCTGCATTAAATCAGGCGGCAGCGGCCAGGTTGTTCCCAGCTTTAACAAACCGACCCGATCCTCGAGCCCCAACAGGCTGATGGCCTCTTTGCAGTATAGATTGCAGGCACTGCTGGTGATCATTAACAGCTCGGGTGGTTCCGGTCCGCTGTATGTATTAAATCCGGATGCTTCAAATTCGGCCATGGCCCTTGCCAGCTTCTCCTGTTGCTGCCCGTGTCTTACAGGAGCCGGCAGACTTGACATCGGCCCCTCCAGGGGATCCAGCAGACCGCCGTCATGTTTGAAAAATGCTTTCTTCTCTTTTACGGGCAGCGCCCCGAAAATCACATTGCCGCTGGCATGCGACAGGCGGGTCACGCTGCGGACCATGACGACATTATGGATCGCCTCGGAAAGTTTGAAGGCCCATTTGATCATGTCTTTGGCTTCCTGGAAATCACCGGGTTCCAGCAGCGGTATTTCCAACATCCGCGCAAAGTGGCGCGATTCGCCTTCGTTGGCACTGGAAAGGGCACCCGGATCGTCGCAATGCACCAGAACCATCCCGCCCCTGGTGCCGGTCAGGGCCAGATGGAGCAGGAAATCCGAGCCGACATTGACCCCGTTTTGTTTCATGACGGCCATGGTTCGCAAGCCGGCAAAGGACCCTGCCGCGGCGACTTCCATGGCCACTTTTTCATTGACGGACCACTCAACGTACAGATTCTGTTGTGATGACACGTTGGCCAGCGTTTCGATAATTTCGGAAGACGGCGTTCCGGGATAGCCGGCAATTACACTGACGCCTGCTTCCAGCGCCCCGCGCGCAATGGCCTCATTGCCCATCAGCAGGTGCCGGGATCCTTTGGCACCTTCCAGTATATTAGTCATATAGCCTCCGTTAAGGAATTGAACGTTGAACATCGAATCCGCCTCCGGCGGACCCAATATTGAATTCGCTGCGCTTTATCTATTTTTAATCGATAGAATACAATATTCGATGTTGGACGTTCAATGTTCAATGTTCGATGTTCATTAGTTTCATTATCAATTAACCTTGCTGCCCTCCATAGGCGGGTAAACTTTTCATGCCAGCCGCTGGGCTGAACCTCTTAACCTATTTCAAGATATTTTTAATTACTTCCGGCGGTATCCTGACGGCCGCCCGCCGACCATTTTCATTGTTGATCAGTTCGCGCCGCAGCAGGGTCCGCAGGGAACGATCTTTTTTGTCAGCCGCCGCCTTGGACAGGTGTTTCAAGTTTGCGGCCGGGAAATCAGCTGTTTCGATGAAACCCTCTTTGCGGGCCTGGTCAACGATTTGAGCGCCGGTATCCGAACGAACGATCATGGTGTTCCAACCCGGCTTACCTTCAAACATGCCCAGCGCCAGATCGGCGAATTCCGATGTTAGGTCCATGCAGATAAAGCAGGTATGTGGAATCAGAGGCTTAATATCGGACAGGGCGACCTCCACCCGTCCGTTGTCGGTTTCCAGGACCATCGTGTTGGCCGGCGGTGGTGGAATGTCCATTTTGCGTATGCCGGCTAGGTCCAGCTTTTTCGATAAATGATCTGTCAGCAGTCGGGTGTCCAGGGACCAGTTGCAGAACAGGCCAATCGTCAGTGAGACCGGGACGCTATGCTCCTCCTTGCCGAACGGGTTGCTGCGCATCTGGGCCACAGCCGTCATCTGGCAGGGTGTTCCGACAACACCGATGCGCCGGTATCCTTCTCTGACGGCCAGATTGAGTGCGGATATGGTCGGGGCGGCCATAAACTTGGAAGTGGCATAGTTGCCTATATTTTCCCAATCCGTCACCAGGCGGGCAACCGGTGTCAACGACTGCCGATCGGTGAGAACGGCAGCATCGATCAAGCCGCTTCGCATGGCAAAGGTCATCAGGGCTGTCACGGTACCACCGCCCTGAACGTCGACCTTTGGCATGTTGTTTCGGGCTCGGGCCGCCAAAACTGCGCGGTAACTGCCCAATGGGCTGCCGTCATAATCCACACCCCGGGTTTTGCGGGTCAGTTCATTTAAATCGACCTCGGCTTTGGGGCAATACGCATAACAGCGCCCCTGTTCTAAAGTGCATGGAAACAGCTGAGACGTTTTTCCTTTAAAATTTTTGAAATACGGGCAAAGATCCACGCAGGCGCCACAACCGATACACAATTCCCGCTTGTGGACATCCTCGATCAATTCGTTGGATCCGAAAATTTGCATGGTGATAAGCTCCTTTTTTCTAACTAATTTAGCCTCTTAGCTACCTGACAGCTATGGGAATGTCGTCGTAAAATTTTTAACTATTGCATTATGGAAGATATATATAGAACAATAAAATCCCAATTCTCAAGCACCAAATTACAATATTCAATGACCAAAACATTCCAAAAGTCGTGTTTTATCATGTTCTGAACTTAGGTCCGGGGATGAGGATGGCATTAGGATCAACATCCGACAGCTTAATTGTTTGTAATTATCAATTAGTCATCCCGTAAGGTAGCACGCTTTATGGCATCCTTGCCGAATTTATTGGTGATGGTCTCGAGGGTTTGATCGACTTTTGTCCAGCTGCTGTCGCTTTCACCGCGCCTGTCAAAAAGATCAAGTTGGACCGGTATCCCGCTGGATTTAAATCCCGAGGTGCCGACGCCGACAAGTCTTACTTTTTGGATCAGCCGGTATTCTTCCAGCAGCTGAGCGGCGCACCGGTAAATGGTTTTTGACGATTGGGTCGGGTCCGCGATAGTTTTGCTGCGGGTGACCTGCTTGAAATCTGCATGCTTTAGCTTCAGCGTGACGGTTTTGGCCTTAACATTTGCTTTTCTGAGCTGCCGGGCGACCTCTTCGGCTTGCTTCAGCATGTATGTATTGAGCAGCTCTTTATCCCGCGTATCCTCGGCCAGGGTGCGTTCGCTGCTGACAGATTTATGGGGTGCATCGGGGGTCACCGCGGAATAATCCATACCGGATGAAAGCTCAAGCAAGCGGTTACCAAATTTTCCCAGCCGATCCAGGAGCAATTTTTCCGGAAATTTCTTAATATCTCCCAGGGTATTAATCCCCATTGACTCCAGTTGCCGGAAGGTTTTTTTGCCGACACCGGGCACTTTTTCAATTGGAAGGGTTGCGATAAATCGATGAACGCCATCGGGCCGGATGACGGTCAGGCCATCCGGTTTGTCGAGATCCGAGGCCACTTTGGCTAAAAACTTGCCGGGCGCCACCCCCACCGAACAGGTCAATTGCAGAGTGTCCTTAATTTCTTTTTTGATTGCCCTTGCCACCTTCTCAGGGTCGCCATGCAACCTTTTAGACCCGGCAATATCCAGGTAAGCTTCATCGATGGAGACCACCTCCACCTCAGGTGTAAATTCCCTGAGAATCGCCATGATCTTTTTTGAAATCTCTTTGTAGCGTTTCATGCGGGGCGCAATGAAAATGCCCTGCGGACACATCTGCCTGGCTTTAAATGCCGGTGTGGCCGAGTGCACACCAAATCTGCGGGCTTCATAGCTTGCCGCCATCACCACACCGCGGGTGGAAGATCCACCGACCAGCACGCACTTGCCCCGCAGCCACGGGTTGTCCAGCTGTTCCACTGAAGCATAGAAGGCATCCATGTCGATGTGTAGAATCATTTCTCGATTGCGGATTTTAGATTTCGGCAACCTGTAGCCAGCGACGAGAAGCCAGAAAACCGTCAGCCAGTAACCGGATGCAATTTATTTCTTTGCTTTAAATTAAAACTTTGTTATGTTACAAAATTGTAAATTTTATCTTATTATTCGACAGATTCGTAATTTATTTTTTTATACCTAAAAGTTTGGAACTAAATTTTATCATGAAACCGATTGAAGAAGTCACTCTATTGTATGGCATCACCAAGGCGCTCAATGAGCACCTGGATTTAAAGAAATCCCTTTATAAAGTCATGGACATTTTATCCAGCTCCATGAACATGGTGCGGGGGACTATAACAATTTTGAATCCCATGCGCAACGAGATAAACATTGAGGTGGCCCTCGGGCTGCCGCGCAATGCCATGCAACGGGTAAAATACAAATTGGGCGAAGGCATTACCGGTCGGGTAATTGAAACCGGCAAGGCAGTGGCCATACCCAAAATCAGCGAGGAGCCGCTTTTTCTGGACCGCACCGGTTCTCGTAAAAAGAAAAAGGGCCAGGATCATTCCTTCATTTGCGTGCCGGTGATAAAAGGCAAGCAGGTTATTGGGGCCTTGAGCGTCGACCGGCCCTTTGACAAATCCTATTCTTTAAAAAGCGGGCAAAAGCTGCTTGCGGTAGTTGCCACCATGCTGGCCAGTCATGTAATCAAGCTTGAAACAATTCGCATGGAAAAAGAACGGCTAAAAGAGGAAAACCGGCGCCTGCAGAACGTGCTGAAAGATAAATACAGTATCGGAAACATTATCGGCAACAGCAACAAAATGCGCGAGGTCTTTCAAATGATCTCGCAGGTATCCAAGAGTAACGCCACGGTATTGATCCGGGGGGAAAGCGGCACCGGCAAGGAACTCGTGGCCAACTCCATCCATTACAACAGCCATCGGGAAAAGAATCCGTTTATCAAAGTCAATTGTGCGGCTTTGCCGGCAACCCTGATTGAAAGCGAACTTTTCGGGCATGAAAAGGGCTCATTTACCGGTGCGATCAAGCAAAAAATCGGAAAATTCGAACTGGCCCACAAAGGAACCATTTTTTTAGATGAAATCGGATCCATTGATCTGGAAGTGCAGGCCAACCTGCTGCGCATCCTGCAGGAGAAAGAATTCGAACGGGTGGGTGGGCAGCGCACCATTAAAACGGATGTCAGAATTATTGCCGCAACCAATAAGAACCTGGAGCGTGCAGTGGAGGAAGAGACCTTCCGGGGTGATCTATATTATCGGTTGAATGTGTTTCCGATATATCTGCCTCCGTTACGAGAGCGCAAGACCGATATTCTGCTGCTGGCCGATTTTTTTCTGGAGAAGTATGCTGTGGAAAACAGCAAAGACATCAAACGGTTTTCCACCCCGGCCATTGATATGCTGATGGAATACCACTGGCCCGGCAATGTGCGGGAGTTGGAAAATTGCATTGAGCGAGCCATTCTTGTGTGTGAGGAGGGAGTTATCCACAGCTATCATCTGCCGCCGACCTTGCAGACCGGCAAAGAATCCGATACCGTGCCGACCCTGTCCCTGGAAGATGCCATTGCCAATCTGGAGCGGGAAATGATCATCGATGCCCTGAAAAACACCCGGGGCAATATCACGATAGCGGCCAAAATACTTCAAACCACGGTCAGGAAGTTTGCCTACAAGGCGCAGAGGTACGGGGTCGACTACAAAAATTACCGCTGAAACCAACTGAAAAATGAACATCGAACGTTTAACGTCCAACCCTCCAGAGGCGGACTGTAAGCATCGAATTTTGTATTCTATCTATTAAAACAAGGAGCGAGTAAAATTCGATTCGGCTTAAACCTTCGGCTTTAAGCTCGGGTCCAAGCGGCTCTCCGCAGGCTGTGGTTTCGTTTATTTTAAAATCGATTAAGCGAAGCGTGCTCAATATTCGGTGATCGATGTTCGACGTTCAATCTTTTCACTGTTTCGGCTTAATGTACGTTCACATGAGGATAAGGTATAGCTTCGCTAATGCCGAGGCGCCCTTGGCGGGCTGACAATTGCTTCGCCGTCTACTACTGTCTTGTTTTCCTGGTTGATGCAATACGTTTTCAGACGAATTCTTTTTTTGTCGGCCATGATTTCTGCAACCTCGACGATGGCGGTGACGGTGTCACCGATTATCACCGGTGCCAGAAAACTGACTTCCTGGCGCATATAGATTGTTCCGGGGCCCGGCAGCATCGTGCCGATGACGGTAGATATGAAGCTGGCCGACAACATGCCGTGAGCAACACGGGTCTTAAAATAGGTATCTTTGGCATAGTCTTCGTTGACATGGGCCGGGTTGAGATCACCGGTGACACCGGCAAATAAATAGACATCAGACTCTGAAATGGTTTTAGAAAACTTCGCCGTGTCTCCAACCTTCAGTTCATCAATGGTCTTTCCAATCATAATATATATGCCTTTCTGGTTTTGATGAAATCATAAAAAGGCGAATTCAATTTATGGGTTTGAGAGCAGTTTATCAAAATCAAGTATCCTGTCAAAGTAATCTTCTTCTTCAATTCCTGAAGAAAGTTCACCGACGTAAATTAAAACCGGCCTCACAGTATATCCCTTTGGCAATTTGAGTCTATTGATTTTTTCCTGTACTTCAACGATTATCGCTTTGGAAATCTTTTTTCGAAATTTTATTTCACAGACATAAAGTGTAAATTTTGTTTCGATAAGAAGATCGATCTGACAAGATTTTTTACGCTGAGTTGTTCTTTGGAAATAAGGTGCAGCGCTTCTTACTGAATTCATGTTTATTGCCAACAATGCGCAGACAGATCGAATATTATTGAGCACTAGATTTTCAAACTGGAGGCCCATGATGGTCTCCCACTCGGAAAGGCCTTCCATGGCAAAGTCACGAAACAGACCCTTTTCTATTTTATCTTTGATCGGCTCCAAATATCTAAGGTAAAAGCGAATATAATTATCTTTCAATCGATATTTAGCGAACTTTGAGGTATTTTTTTTGCCTGGCTCAAAGACGAGGTCTTTGGCAATAAAACCCGATGCAGAAAGATCTTCAAGATAGCGGCTTAGATCCCCACCTCTTTCTCTTTTTAGAAGACCGGCAACATTGCTTAATGATTTGGACCCTTGAACCAGAGTAAAAAGAATTCTTTTATAGATCGGTGCACGCTTTGAAAAAATGTCCCGGAATATTTGATCATATTCAGAAAAAAGAAACCCTTCCTTACTAAAGCAAATTCGTCTGATATTTTCTTCGGCCGACAAGTTCGGATTGATCTCCTCTAAATACCTTGGTACTCCGCCTGTGACAGCAAGCATCTTCAGTTTTTCATTCGGGGCTACCCGGCCGGCCTGCCTTCCCCAGAACTTATTGCAATGAAACAGGCTTAATTCTTCTGGTGTCAATTTTAGCGATATACGTCCCACAAACCCTGCACTATTAAGAATATTTTCATCTATCCACGATGATACTGATCCACACAACACAAGGATCAGTTTGGTGTTACGCTTTAATTCGGTGTCCCAGCCAATTTTTAATTGACCTGCAAAATCTTTATCGCGGATTGCCATCCAGGATATTTCATCAAGCAGGACAACAGTTCTTTCGGTCTTTATTATACTATTTAGCAAAGAGAAGGCCTGATACCATGAGTCGAGATTGAGTTTTGGTAAGCTGGTCTGTTGGGCCAACTGATCGCTGAAAGCATTCAACTGGTCTCGTGGTGATATCCCTTCTCGCGGAGGTAGCCCTTGAAATTCTAAAAATGTTTTAGCATCCCTTCCGAACTGCTGAATTAAAGTGCTTTTGCCGATTCTCCTTCGACCAGCGCATACCGCAATGGTGGCCTTTTTCAAATCGAATAATCCTTTTAATAAGCGGAGTTCGTTTTCTCTCCCAACGAACATTTTAATCCCTCCCAATTTGCAGGAAAACACCTAATCCGGATTCATCTGAGGCATTGAATTGACTATTGAAAATTGATCCGCCGGAGTGGACGTGTCGCCGCGCCTCCGTCATTTTTGTGGGTAACAAATTAAGTCCGTTGTGCCCACGTAATTAGCATAATGTGATTTTTGTGGGTGTAAAACGCAATAAAATATAGCCACATAATTAACAAAATGTCATTTTTGTGTCAACTAATTTACCATTAAATGGGCCACAAGATCAACAGTTCTTTCAAGAATTATTTTAATGCTCCCAGCAATATCGTATGTTGCGACAATGATTTATTAAGTATAAATAAGCAAATGAGCTTGACAATATAAAGCTCCATACTTTATTCATCTTTACATACCCAGTATTCCACGATTCCATTATTCCATCATTCTATGTGACTTACCAAGGCGGGCGGCCACAAAAATACTATATTTCTAACGAGTTATATAATTTCAGAGTTGTCAACTTAATTGGGGGGTGAATATGGTAGAGCCGACAATAGAAAACAATAAATTTTTTGATCTGACTGGAAAAAAAGCACTGGTTTCCGGTGCCGGGCGGGGAATCGGCAAGGCGGTTGCGCTGGGGCTTGCGCGCGCCGGGGCCGATATCGGACTGGTGGCGCGAACCGAATCCGAAATTGATGCCGTGGCCGGACAGGTCAAAGAAATTGGCCGCCGGGCAGCGGTTGCGGCTTCGGACCTGACCGTAACGGCCGATATCCCGGCGCTCGTCAGCGGATTGGCCGGGGAATTGGGCGGCATCGATATCCTGGTTAACAATGCGGGCACCAACATTCCCCAGGATTCGGTTGATGTCACCGAAGAGGCCTGGGACAGTGTCATGGCCATCAATCTCAAGTCTTCTTTTTTTATGGCCCAGGCCGTTGGCAAGGTGATGATTGAACAGGGGCGGGGCGGCCGGATCATCAACATGTCCTCCCAGACCGGTTCGGTCGCATTGATAAAGCGGGCGGCCTATTGTGCGTCCAAGGCCGGCCTCAACCTGGTTACGAAGGTCCTGGCCATGGAATGGGGTCCCCACGAAATTTTGGTCAATGCCGTCGCTCCCACTTTTGTCGAGACCGAGATGACCAAGCCCATGCTGGCCGATCCCCAATTCAGGGAATACGCGCTGGCCAAAAACGTCCTGAAACGGTTTGGGACCACTGACGACGTGGCCGGAGCTGTTATTTATTTGGCCTCACCGGCGGCCAATCTGGTCACCGGGCACATCTTGCTGGTGGATGCGGGGTGGACGGCGCACTAGAAGAATTGAAGAATGAAAATTGAATATTGAATATTTGTGGATGTCGCTTCGCTCCGACTATTATAAATTGGAAAGAGTTTCTAGATCAGGAGGCGGTAGCTTTAGTAGGTTGGGTTTCTCTGCCTCCGGCGGACCAACCTGCGAAAATCAGGCATGTAACGCAATATGATTTCATGGGGCGAAACCCAACAAATAGATTAGACGAATTTTCCTCAATTTTTATATTAGGAGACGGAAGATAATGAAAGAGATAAACACGGTGCTGGTTGTCGGGGCAGGGGTCATGGGGCATGGGTTTGCCCAGACTTTTGCATTGAACGGACTTGACGTTTTACTGGTGGATCAGAGCCAGGAATTGCTTGAGCGGGCCCGGACCTGGATCCGGCAGAACCTTGAATTCATGGTCGAATTGGACCTGATCCAGTCTCCGGAGATCGAGGCTGCCTTGAACCGGATCAGTTATACTTCAGATCTTGACGGGTCCGCCGGCAAAGCGGACTATGTCCTGGAAGCGATCACCGAAGACCTGGAGTTGAAGAAAAGCCTTTTTAAACTGCTCGGGACGACAACCGGCCCCGATGTGGTTCTGGCCACCAATACGTCATCCTATGATATCAACGAGCTTGCCGATGTCACTCAAAATCCTGCGCGGGTATTGGGAACGCACTGGTTTCATCCGCCGCCGATCACACCGGCGGTGGAGATTATCCCGGCCGATGCAACCAGCCCGCAGACGATCGATCAGGCCGTTGCCTTAATGGAACGTATCGGCAAGTTTCCCACCATGTGCAAGTCGGCTCCCGGTTTTGTCGCAAACCGGATCCAGTTCGCCATGGTTGCTGAGGCACTTGCTATCGTTGAAGAAGGGCAGGCCTCCCCGCAGGAAGTTGACCGCATCGTAAAATCAAGTTTCGGTTTTCGTCTGAGCGCCTTCGGACCCTTTGAGATTATCGATCAGGCCGGCCTCGACACCTACCGGGCCATATTCGATTATCTGTATGATAAACTGGGCGCAGAGCAATTCAAACCGCCGCGAATTTTAAACGATCTCATTGATCAGGGACGGCTCGGCCTCAAAAACGAGAAAGGGTTTTACGATCATGCAGACGGCGCCGCTGAAGCCTTGAAACGAAAACGGGACAGCCGGCTTTATGCGAGGCTGAAAATTTTTAGAAATGAAAATTCAGGAGGAGACCATGCCTAGTTATCTTAAAAGTGCTAAACCGCGAGCCAAAGAAGATCTTTCGGCAGTTCGAGACATTGTCAGAGATATTCTGGAAAGCGTTCAGGCCGAAGGAGAAGCGGCCGTCCGGCGGTATTCCCAAAACTTTGATGACTGGGCCCCGGACAACTTCAAGATCAGCCCGGATGAAATAAAAGCTGCCCGGTCTAAATTGCCGACCACCATGGCCGATGATATTGACTACTGCCAGACCCAGATTCGTAATTTTGCCGAGGCGCAAATGAAGCGCCTGGTTGATTTCGAGGAAGAGACCCTGCCCGGCGTCTTCCTCGGGCAAAAAGTGATTCCCGTCGCCTCATCGGGCTCATATGTGCCGGGGGGCAGGTATCCGATGCTGGCGTCGGCCCACATGACCGTGATTACGCCTAAAGTTGCCGGGGTTTCCCGGGTGGTGGCCTCTACGCCGCCGGTCAAAGGCGAGGGGATTTATCCGGCAACCCTCTACTCCATGGTCGCCGGCGGGGCGGACGAGATATACTGCATGGGCGGTGTTCAGGCCCTGGCCGCCATGGCATACGGTATCAAGGGGCTGGATCCGGTTGACGTGGTCGTCGGTGCCGGGAACAAATTCGTGGCAGAAGCCAAGAGACAGCTGTTTGGCGACGTGGGCATCGACCTGCTGGCGGGACCGACCGAGATCCTGGTCATCTGTGACGAGACGGCCGATCCGTATATTGTGGCGGCGGATATCCTGGGCCAGGCCGAGCATGATCCCAATTCGCGCCAGTGCCTGATTTCGCTTTCCCAAGCAACTGCCGCAAAGACCATGGCCGAAATCGACGAGCAGCTCAAAACATTGCCCACGCGGGAAATTGCGGCCGTGTCCTGGGGCGACAACGGTGAGGTGATTGTGGTGGATTCGCCGGAAGAGGCGGTGGCCCTGAGCGACGAATGGGCACCTGAGCATTTGGAAGTACAGACCGCTGACTGGCGCTATTATCTGGACAACTGCACCAACTACGGCTCCATGTTCTGCGGCGAGGAAACAACGGTCAGCTACGGCGACAAAACCATCGGCACCAATCACGTCCTGCCCACCCTGCGGGCCGCCCGCTACACCGGTGGCCTTTCGGTCGGCAAGTTTGTCAAGACCGTAACCTATCAATACGCGACCAAAGAGGCCTCGCTGGAAATAGCCAGGATCTGCGAGCGGGCCTGCAACTACGAGAACATGCTGGCCCACGGCATCAGCTGCAGGGTCAGGATTGAAAAATACGGTAAGGAATAGTAAACAGTTAAATTTTCCGCACGGAGCCCCATCTAACAAGGTAAACTGCTCAAGGCTGCAAATTTAAACAACTCACGGTATGTCATAGTTAATTTCAACCCCAATTGAGTGAAACTCAATTGGTGGGTACTCGGTATCTGGTACTGGGTATTGGTTTTAAGGAATGGGTTTGATTTTTAATATATCACCCGCAAG
>CACVKW010000873.1 GCA_902749685.1 Olavius sp. associated proteobacterium Delta 1
ACGAGTTCCCTGGCAGCATTTTTATATTTTTTCTCAATTCTGTTTGGAAGAAAAGCGCCGGCATACCCTGATTTTAGATCTTCCTGATGCAGGTTGATCACAGATTCGAGATGATCTTTTA
>CACVKW010000874.1 GCA_902749685.1 Olavius sp. associated proteobacterium Delta 1
CAGTTTCAACTGTGGTCTCGGTGTTTTTTTCATGGGTGTCGACTAACGATTCCAGGCGGTGAGATTCATGGACCTCACCAGGAGTCACTTCAGTGGCCGTAATGACTTCACACTTTTGATCAACGCTGCGGTGTACTTGATACTTAAGCGTTGATTTACCTTTGCCGCGGCGC
>CACVKW010000875.1 GCA_902749685.1 Olavius sp. associated proteobacterium Delta 1
ACCGATAGTGTACTGTTAGATATCCAGCATCAAGTATCAAGCATCCAGCATCTGCCCGGAAAAAGCAACGATCTCAGACATAACGGCCAGGCTTGATGACAAGAAT
>CACVKW010000876.1 GCA_902749685.1 Olavius sp. associated proteobacterium Delta 1
CTGTTAGATATCCAGCATCAAGTATCCCCGCTGAAACGGGATCTCCGCTCCGCTCCGACAAGCATCCAGCATCTGCCCGGAAAAAGCAACGATCTCAGACATAACGGCCAGGCTAGATGACAA
>CACVKW010000877.1 GCA_902749685.1 Olavius sp. associated proteobacterium Delta 1
CCCCGTGACTTATTCGAGTAGAACCCGTAATATCTGACCATCTGTTCGCCCTTATTGGGAATGTGGGTCACCAGTTGGGCAAGCCAATCCAGGGCATCGGAAAAATCAGACAGATAATGAACCTTAACCGTTTAAGGGTCAACTATCATTTTGTTACGTTTTAATAGCAGATACATCAGGGCCATCCGATTGTTGTATACGTTTACAGTATCAGTATTTTCGAGAGTCCCCATTTTTTGCAGATACTTTAGCAGCTAACAGTAGTTTCGCAGAACATTTGATTGGTTGGAGTGACCAGTATTTTTGAAAGGGCAGATTTGTTGCAGATATGCAATAAAGATCTATAATAACGCAGAGCTGAGGTGCTAAGGAAAGAACTATCTTTGCCCAGTCACCCTCGAGCGAAAAGTGAGAGCGCTTTTATGTCTCAGGCGTCTTGCTAACGATCGCATCCCAAACCTTATCTGGTATCGTTGGACTTGCCCTGTCAAAATCGTCCAGATGCTTGATGATCGATTCAAGCTCCGCGGTACCAGGTTCACTTGCAGTGCCGGTCGCTTCCGGGAACTTCATCACAAGCAGATCGAGGTCGCGCCTTACTTCGCCATATCCAGCTGCAGCCGTCTTGTGTTGTGCCTGAAGGTCAGAAAACCCGAGGAATGTCTGCAAGGCTGCAAGAACCACTGCTGCGACAGTGAGAAAGCCTGTTAGGATCTGAACATCTGTATTTTGCAGACCCGCAAGGGAAGCAAAGACGGATGTTTCGACGGCACTCGTGATGATGACTACGAAAATACCAAATGTTCGATGGCGACTCTTGTACTTCTCCGCCATGTCATAGCGAAGTTAGAGTTGCACTTGAGCAGACTATAGCGATAACAGTTTGCTACGTTCTCTTGATATGTTCGCTCCATTTAGATTGCATGCCTCCTTGGTCGCTTTAACTGCCCTGACCTATGTTTGATATAACAGTATTGGAAAGCGGGTTAGAACTTCTGTCGCCATTATGGTATCACAACATTTCAGACTCTTCCTATAGTTTGTATATGTTGGAAATAGTGCGCCACGAACGCACTCTATTGAGAGTATCCAAACTCTGGGAATATCTGTGATATCGTATTAGGTACCTAAATAGCTGTCAGATTTTATATTAATCAGAGTCATTCAATGTAAGATCGAGTTTCAGTCATCACACACAAAGCTACCGCCTACCAAATTTCGATAATTGAATAATAGTGTCCTTCCAGCAACAATTATTACCTTATTAAGGTTCTTTACGCTTTAGAAAAGGCTTCGGCACCTGTGGCATTCCACACCATTGAGCAATATCATTGTAGTATCCAGCTAACTCTCGGGCTATATCAGTTCCTCTCTTGATACCTTTAATCGTCTTACCTATGCCACTGTTTTCATCACCAAGGTCTTTTATAAAGCTCCGAAGTTTTGACATAGTTGACGATTGTGCTATATCATCCTTAGATTTGCTTTTTTCAAGCTGATCCAAATTTTGCTTAAGATCTTCTATTGTTTTGATATCCTTTGATCTATTAGGTAATCGTTCCTTGAGTTCGCTGAGACCTCCATAGATCAAAGATATTTGCGGAGCAAACTTCGATTTTAATACTTGTGAAACATTAGCTTCGACTTTAGACCGACTATCAATATATATAGAAGGACGGTTCTGGAGTGAATCGGCTAAAAGTCTCTTGAAATCCTCTACATTTCCATCCATTAGCTTTAAGATTTCCTTTTGGGTCTCAATTTTATTCTTGGCTGATCTTAGCTCTTGCTTCAATTCCAAAAGTAGAAGTTTGTTATTTGTATAGTTCTCTAAGTCCCTTTGGCCAGTGATCAAAAGGCCATATTCATCCAAAGCTTTTTCGATAATTTCCCGATCACCTTCAAGAGGTTCGATTATCATAGAAACTTTTAAATCATCTTGCTCGATCTTTATCTTAGCTTTTTTAGTAGGATATTTTTTTCTAAGGACGGTTCCAAAGTAATTTAAAATTGATATACCAGCTTGATGGTATTCTGGGGAGAATTCGATTGAACGAATTATAGGTTTTGGTTTAATTTCTCCATGTAGGATCCGAGCCAAAGATTGGGCTACTACAGCCATGGAGCGAGGTCGCATATTTTGATCGTCTGCCAACATCACCCTAATCAGCACTTCAAACTCTGAAGGTAAGACCAGTTCATCAATTTTTGCAAGATATTCTGTTATCTCAAGATCGGCAGTAAGCAATTCCACGAAAATTTTTCCTAAAGACCACATATCGCTACGAAAATCAAGTGGCCTCTGGTTGATGATATCCGGGTGGTGGTTTAGTAGTTTCTTTAACATTGGAGTGGGACGATCCAGTTTAGGGTCGATGAATCGTGCAATCTTGAAGTCAATTTTAACCTTAAGCTCATCATTATCAGTCTTCATCAAAAAGATGTCGTTTAGATTTAAATGGGGGATAAAATAGCCTTTTGGATGTAGCTTAGAAAGGATTGAAGCCATTTGGTGAAATAGATCAAAGGTCACCCGAAGATCTTTGAGGCGACCAGAAGCCAGTACAGAACCCCAACCTTCCACTTGTAAATATTCGCTGATACGATACCATAACCCATCTGTTGAACGTCTGATCGCATAATCTTTGACAATGCCCTCAATATTTAATTGTTTCAGTTTCTCTAACTCTTCTTTCAGACGTAGGGCCTCGTATTCAGTGACACCGGATTGAGGAGTAAAAAGACGGATCATAATATGCTCGTTGGTGCGTTCCCGGCGAGCACGGCAAAGGAAGCTTTCGTGGCCTTCATAAAGTACATCTAAAATTTGGTAATCATCTATATATTTTCTACCTTCGCCAATCTCATTCCCACATGATGGGCAAATGATGATCTCTTCAGCAACAGGTTGATCACAATTCGGACAAAGTTTCATTAATCTTTTCCAGTAGATACGTTTTTGTTCAAGTTCCTCGGCTCGGGATATCTGGCCCATGATGTCGCCTTCTTGTTTTTAGCCGACATCATGCCACAGCTCGCCGATTCTGTGAAGAAGGAGTTAAATTGACGCTTACTAAGGGATAGCAAAAAGTAATATTTATTCCACTAATGAACTAAACCTATTAGAAAAGGAAATACAAAAAAATAAGTCGCTCTTTTATACGAAATTCGACAATTCCGATCACTAAATGAAAATTTTTGGATTTTTCGCTACTTATCCCAATATAACGTCAACTTGAGAATTGAGAGTATCTCAGTTCAGAAGAAACCTGTGATATCATACAATCCAGCATCAAAATTGGTGCTGTTCCAGACTGGTGATTCCTTGCCAGTATGTCAATATTCGCTATAATTCATATATGTTGTGAATATCCCAATAAATAAGTGGTGCTCTAACCTTGGTTTTATAGCAGTAAAACGTAACAAATTCTGAATTTTCTATTAATATTAACAGCTTATATTGTTTTAACCTGCCATAGAATTAGAGTATTGTCAACTCTATTTTGTTTTCCGTTCGCCATCCGGAGCCCAAAACTGGGCTGGATGGGCGCTGTGCGTAGCGCTTCAATATCTTTCCCATCGCGTTGAAATAATCTCTTTTCACTTTCATGTTGGACACCTTGCAATATCGTTCTGTGGTGGTTATCCAGTTGTGGCCCAATAGATCCTGTATGCTCTCTACCTGAGCATCGGCATTAAGCAACTGGGTGGCCATGGTATGACGCAGGTGATGACAACTGATCTTCAATCCGCTCTTTTTGGCATAATATTCCATGCGTTTTTGAATACCGCGAACCGAGATAGGCTGCCCTTTATAATCTCCTTTTTCAACTAAAAATACTTTTTTCACTCGCCGATGAGTTCTTAGCTTCAGATATGCTATAAGCGCATCGGCGGCATCATCGCTGATATAGACAATCCGGTCCTTGCCGCCCTTGCCATCTATGACCATGATCCTGCGCTGCTTGATATCTATGTCACCCAGGCTCAGATGGGCCACCTCCTCCACCCGCAATCCGCAACGCAGCATCAATCTAAACATGGCCCAATCACGCCTGGTTTTTATGATATCAAAAAACTGATCGACCTGGTCCTCGCGCAACGCACGTGGCAGCGGTTTTGGCACGCGTAGCCGGCAATTATCTGTTACCGGATTGAGCAGATTTATCTTTTCTTCATACTTGAGGTAATTATAAAACACCCGGATGATGGCCAAGTACAAATTAATGGAAGCCGGCTGCATGCGCTTTTGGTGAAGATGATCGATATAATCCTCAATCTTGTCAGCATCGGCGTGCTCCAGCGGTACATTGAGCCACAGCACAAACTGCTTGATCACGCTCAGATAGTATTTGACCGTGTGCGGCGAGTAATTACGGCGCTTTATATGCCGCCTAAAGTTGATGATTACATTAGTGATGCTCATCGACATCTCCTTTTAAGATCCGCTGCATGGCCGTAAAGTATTCTTCTTCTCTGGTTTTATCGGTAAGCCGGGCATAGCGCCGGGTGATCTCCAAATTGCTGTGACCCAGCAGAACCCGCAGGCACTCCAGCGGCATTTTGGCATTTAAAAGATCTGTGGCAAAGGTATGCCGTAGACAGTGCAGCGTATAGCCGTTGTGTTGTAGGCCGGCTTTTTGTAAATATTTTCGGAATATCGCGCGCGCTGCTTCGTAACAAAGCGGGTTGGTGCCCCTACCATAAAATAACTGCCGTTTGAGCGGATCTCGAGCCCTGAGCCAGGCTAAAAGTGCCTGCTGGGCATCGTTGCTGTAGTAAACTGCGCGGCCAACAGATGTTTTATCGGACTGATAGATTAAAATCTTTTGCTCGGCTAAATCCACATCGTCCACTTTGCAATTGAGCAGCTCGCCGATGCGCATGCCGGTTCGAAGTAAAAGCAGTATCAGGGCACGATTACGCAGATTATCAATCACTGTAAGCAACTGCTGTAAATGCTGCTCATCAATGGCTCTGGGAAGCCGATCAGGCAGCTTCAACTTGATCTTGCGCTCCATCAACTCCCAGCTGAACACTTTGTATTCAAGTATTACAAAGCGCACAAACGCATAGACGTTGCGCAGCCGGGTGTTGACCGTTGTCGGCTTCATCCCCCTGCGGTTTTAGGGGACGTTGTTTACAAATTGTACAAAGCTATGTATGAGATTTCTCAGTGTGTTCAAGTGCTGTGGGTGGAGTGCATTTGCCGGGAGCA
>CACVKW010000878.1 GCA_902749685.1 Olavius sp. associated proteobacterium Delta 1
ACAACCACCCTACATATAAGGAGGATTTTTTTCAATGACTCGTATTATTACTCACTTTATGACTCATTCTAAACCCGTTTTTGGACAAGAGTGATTTTATATTTAAGACCAGACCCCGATGTCTTCCCCTTCACTCCTCCGCTCCCTGCGCCTGCTGCGCCACCTCCGCCAGCCCTTCGCATCTCCCCGGGT